>CAMMZE010000239.1 GCA_946529195.1 uncultured Lachnospiraceae bacterium | reverse complement strand
TCCATGGCCTTTTGTTCTATAATTATATTTAATATCCAATTGTTCTTCTTGATTTGTTATCTACATTCTCTCTTCATCCCGGCATGCGCAGACGCAGTCCTGCCAGAATCGTATCGGGTTTCATGCGCAGAACGCTGTACATCTCACCGGCCATGGAAAACCCGCAGTCATCACAGGCTCCCATGATGCTGCCCGGGCAGTTGGGAAGTCTGCGGCCATCGATCAGAATATAGTTGGCGATCCAGCAGTCCTTAGGAAAGCCTCGTTTTTTCATGATCTTCAGGCCGGAGACAGAATTCATGATTGGATACCCCCGCTTTTTATAGGCAATGATTTTGTCTATGACACGGTTTCTTTCCTCCCAGTCCATCATCAGGTCTTCAGTTCCGGGAAAGGGGGTATGGAAGTTGAAAGCAATCTGGCGGATGGCGGGGTTTTCGTGCGCGTAGCGGATCAGCCTGCCCACTGAGTCCTTGTTGATCCTGTTTACTGCCATGGCAATGCTGACCTCCGGGTGCCCTGCTTCCCTGATATGCCGGTCAAGCCTGGCAAAAGTCCCCTTACCGCGAACGCGGTCGTGATATTTGCCGTAGCCGTCTACACTCACCCAGACGGTATCCGCGAGTGTGTCCGAAAAGGGGCGCTGGCCGTTTGTGGTCAGGGTACAGGACCAGAATCCCACCTCTTTAGCCAGCCTGTACAGGTCGTTGAGCGTTCTGCCTTCGCTGTCGCGCCAGAGGGTCGGCTCCCCGCCCTCAAAATCGATGAAACGGGAGCCTCTCTGATAGGAATACTCCAGTTCTTTTCTGATCTCCTCATAAGGCTTCATTCTGGAGCCCTGATGGCCTTCTTCCATGCAGTGCCTGCACTTCAGATTACAGTAGTCCGTCACAAAGAGCACTGTCTGGAGCGGCCTCTTCTGATTCAGGATGCGGCTGCGAAAAAACCACCGGGGCAGATAAGTCAATTTTCCCAAGGTCTTCCATGCATCTGCAGGCTGAAATGCTTCCTTTTTTCTGAAAGCTCCGACAGGCTGCAATGCTTTTTCTCTTCTGAAAGCTCCGACAGGCTGTATTGCATCCTCTCTTCTGAAAGCTCCTGAAGGCTGTATTGCATCCTCTCTTCTAAAAGCATCTACAGGTTGATCTGCTTTCTCATTCTTGAAAACGCCTGCCTTTTCCATTGCATCCTCTTTTCTCATAAGGCCTCCTGAATATACCGGATCAGTTTCCGTCTTTCACAAACAGGCGGGACAAACCTTCACGGAGTAATACCCGTACCGGTCTGTCCCGCCTGTATTTGTTTACGTGTATGTGGATCATTTTAAAGCCCGCCGGTGCTTGCTGCGCGACGAAGACGGCACACTATCCTGCCGCAGACACTTTACATTTGGTCTGCAGCAGTTCCCGGAAAACGGCGCTGACACCGTGGTCAGGCAGTGTTTCAACTGCCTGCAGAGCACGCTCCGCATACATTTCCATATCCGCCGCTGCGCGGGCAAGACCGCCGGAAGCTGTGACGATTGTCTTGAGAGTTCTGGCATGCTCTCCTGTAAAAGTTCCTTCCTTTGCCTCCCGCAGAAGATCGATGATCCGATCCTTTGCCTGCGGATCCTGCATGGCATAGAGTACAGGGAGCGTCAGGATTCCTTCCCTGAAATCCATCTGCGTGAGCTTGCCTTCCTCCTCCGTGTCGGAAACAAAATCCAGCAGGTCATCGCGGATCTGGAACATATAGCCAAAATTGATCCCCAGCTGTTCGAGCTGTGCCTGCACGTCTTCACTGCATCCGCTTTCCACTGCGCCCGCCAGACAGGCCAGTCTGCACAGGGCAGCTGTCTTGCCGTAAATATTGCGCATATACTGCTCTACCGTGACATCTTCTCTGCCGCGGCACTCCATCTGTCCCAGTTCGCCCAGACACATGGACTCAACAGCTTGGCCGAAAAGGACGCCCTCACGATAAAAGCCGTCCCGGAACAGGCTCTGGACGATCCTGCTCAGGATCAGGTCGCCCGCATAGACAGCCATATCCTTGCCGTATTTGGACTGTGTTGTCGGAAGTCCGCGGCGGAGAGGCGCATCGTCGACAATATCGTCATGAATAAGCGATGCCATGTGGACAAGCTCCACCAGGGCTCCCAGACGGCAGAGTTTCTCTCTCCTGCCGGGCTCCTGCATATCCCCGTACCGGCCGGCCATCAGTAACAGCCGCGGACGAAGCCGCTTTCCTTTCGATATCTGCATCTCGCGGAGAATGTTTCCCACAGCGCCCCCGTATCCGGGGTCGCGAAGGTAGTCTGACAGATATTTTTCTACTTGCTCCATTTCCTGCTGCAGCTCTTTTTCTTCGTAACGATCCATCGGTTTCCCTGCCTTCCGGTCTGTCTGTACAGTGCCGGTCTGAAAAGTAACGCAAATAATCTTGTGATCACAAAAATGTATATAGATTATTTACATTAAAAGAGTTTTATCATCAACCACTGCACCGCGAGATGCACAGC
>CAMMZE010000238.1 GCA_946529195.1 uncultured Lachnospiraceae bacterium | reverse complement strand
GGGCAGGTTCGGAGGCAAAAAGAATAAGTAGAGGAGGCACGGAGATGGATGAAGCGATCCTGAAACTGAAAAAAATTATAGAAGATTCTGATAATATTGTGTTTTTCGGCGGCGCCGGTGTATCTACGGAGAGCGGGATCCCGGATTTTCGCAGTGAGAACGGCATCTACAATACCGTCCACCAATATGGCTGTTCTCCGGAAACGATCCTTTCTCACACATTCTTTATGCGCAGGCCGGAGACCTTCTTTGATTTTTATAAGTCTACGATTGCTGTGGATGACGCTGAACCCAATGCAGCGCACAAGGCCCTTGCCAAGCTGGAAGACCTGGGCAAGCTCAAGGCAGTCGTTACGCAGAACATCGACGGCCTTCACCAGAAGGCCGGGTCTAAGAAGGTTTATGAACTGCACGGCACGATTGCTAAGAATAACTGCATGAAGTGCGGCCAGTTTTATGACCTTGCCTATGTAGTAAAAGGAATCGCAGAGAATAAGGTTCCCAGGTGTGAGAAGTGCGGCGGCATCGTGAAGCCCCAGGTCGTGCTCTATGAGGAGGGACTGGATGACTGGACCATCCGCAAGAGTGTAGAGGCCATCTCCAAGGCTGATGTGCTGATCATCGGCGGCACTTCACTCAATGTGTATCCGGCGGCCGGCTTCATCAACTATTATAAAGGAAATAAGCTGATCCTGATCAACAAGAGCACAACGCCCTATGATTCCCAGGCAGACCTTCTGATCCACGACAGCATCGGCAAGGTACTGAGTGCCTGTGTGGCGGATTTGTAGAGAGTGCTATTTCACCAGCTTTAATGCGTTGATTCTGGCAAAGAGTGCCGGGTCACCGGTAATAATGAGGGTCAGTTCCTCACGGGCACGTGAGACGGCCTGAAAAAGCAGTTCGCGCAGCGGGCTGCTTTTTTCATTGTCATCGTCTGCGCTTAGTTTTCCCTCATCATTATAGAAAAAGCGGCTGTCAATGACGGTGATGACCTTATCATATTCCTGACCGACGATCTCCAGAGACTGGCTGCGGCTTTCCTTTGCAGAAAGGAGCTGGGGATAGCTGTCGTCATAGTCAATAAATACGAAGCCCTGTGTCATGTGGTAGGCCAGAAAACGGGCAGTCTCAGCTGCATCCTGCGCGTAGAGGATGCGGACATTGTGATAGTCGTAGATATGAGCCCTCTTTTGCGGCTGGAAAAGAGATGTGATAAAGGAGGACAGCTCCTTGTTGGCCCGGATCTTGTCAGACAGCTTGTAGATGTCTGCAGACAGACTCTGAATGAGGAGGACAGTCTCCCTGCTCTCTTCCGAAGCATAGAGAATCTGTCTGGAATCAAAGGAAAAAATGCAGATCTGGCCGTAGTTTTGCATACTTTCTCTGATCAGGCCGAACTGGGCTGCGGTGATGGCGTGAGCTTCATCAATCAGGAGCAGCTGATATCCTGCCAGATCTTTGGCATTTTTTAATTCCGAGATGGAAAAGATGCGTACATGGTCCATCTTGCGGTCCAGATACCGATGAACCTTCTGGATCAGACCGCAGTGAAGGATGCAGACCTCCTGGGAGTCGGCGCGGTCCATGGCCAGGTCGTAGAGAAGCAGAGTTTTGCCTGTGCCCGGACTTCCGGTCAGACAGAGAAAACCTCCGTCCGGCATCTTGTCGATCTGCTCGGTAATCCGGGATTTGAAATCATTCTGCTGGGTGGTCAGGAAATAGCTGCGGGACAGAAACTTGTCCGGAGTCTGGCTGGGAGAAATGAGAAAGTCTTCCGCCCGGAAAAGCGATTCGATATCAGAGGATACGCAGTCGTGAAAGCGCAGCATATCCTCGCAGAGCTGATCAAAAGAGCAGGAGATGAGGGTCTCATCCTCAGACAGGGTATACAGTTTCCTGGTCTCCGAGACAAAGGTATAGGAAAAAACAGTGCCGGACAGGTGACGCAGATAATAGCGGTTCTGCAGGAGCTGGCGGAGAATGCGGGTTGTGTCGATCTCCTGACTTTTGAGCTCGATGTTCAGAATCATGGAGTGGTCGGCTGCGATTTTAAGCAGGTCAAACTCCTTGCTGATATGACTGATGACAAAGGACAGGAAAAAGTGGTCATAGGCGGAAAGAGGGAGCTTCTTTTCCCGCAGGGCATCCACCAGAGCATGGATGGACTCCTGCTCATGGGTTTTGACTGTCCGCGGGCTGCGCAGACCTGCCAGGGCAGATTCATACTCTGAAAAAATCTCCGCGGATTCGATCCGGGTCAGAAAATAGAGATTGAGTGCTCTCATGGCGGTTCCTCCTTTGCTCTTTGCATCCTCTTATTTCATAAGTGTACAGGAAAAAAACCAATTTGAAAAGGGGGGGAATGCCCGGCAAATTTGACACTGTGACATGCTTGTGCTATCATCGAAATCAGCATAAAGCCAGCTGGAATTCGTATATTTATGCAAGCTTTTGCATAAAAGCTGGCGAAAGGAGAACTGAACTTGGATTATGTAAAAGCTTATGGGGAGCTCATCAAAAAGAC
>CAMMZE010000237.1 GCA_946529195.1 uncultured Lachnospiraceae bacterium | reverse complement strand
CACCCCGTACGACAATCTTTCTGATGCGCTGAAGTGGGCTCTGACAGAGTATTACAAAGTTGACAGCATGGAAAACTATGACGAGATGTACCGCGCAGTAGCCTTTTTCGCTTTTAAATACGGCCGGATCGACGGCCTGGAGAGTAACAATGAATACTGGCTGGAGCAGGATGCAGCCCTGAGGACTGATTTTAACATTCCCGGCATGAAAACGCCTTTCATGGAGCATGTAAAGCATAAGTCCCGCATGAAGCAGTTTTATGCCCAGGCCGGCGTCAGGACAGCCAGATACCATCTGGTGACAGATCTGGCAGAAAGCCTGGAGTTTATCGACCTGGTAGGATATCCGGTCATTGTGAAGCCGGACAATGGCGTAGGAGCCAATACCACTTACAAGCTCAAGAATGAAGAACAGCTGCGTGCCTTCCATGAGGCAGATTTCGGCGGAATCCGCTTTATCATGGAGGAATTCGTTCCGGGTGATGTTTATTCCTATGATGCCATCATCGACAGCAAGGGAGATCCCCTTTTCGAGACCGGCAATCATACCCCGACATCGATCATGGATATTGTCAATAATAAAGATGACAGTATTTTCTATATTGAGAAGGAGATCGCACCGGATCTGAGAGAAGCCGGCCGCAAATGCGTTAAGGCATTCGGCGTGACCAGCCGCTTTATCCATTTTGAATTCTTCCGTCTGAATGAGGATCATGCCTATCTGGGCAGGAAGGGCGATATCGTAGGTCTGGAGGTCAATCTCCGTCCGTCCGGCGGTTTTACTCCGGATATGATCAATTATGCGGGAAGCACAGATGTTTATAAGAACTGGGCAGATATGGTCGCTTTTGACAAGCTGACCAGGAAGCTGAGTGAAGACCATTATTACTGTGTGTCTGCGGGTCTGAGAATCGAGAAAGATTATCTGCATACCCAGGAGGAAGTAGAACTCAAATATGGGTCTGCGATCATGATGCGGACCATTCTGCCGGGCGTTCTGGCAGAAGCCATGGGAGACCTTCTCTATATCGCCCGCTTCAAGACCGAAGAAGAACTGATGCAGTTTATCGAGTTTGTTTCGGCAGAAGCGGATGAAGCAGAAAAGAGCCCGGAAGGCGGCAGAGTTGTTGAGACAGAGGCCGAAGAAGTCGCACAGGCTGATGCTGCAGCAGACGCAGAAAAGCAGAATGCTGCGCAAGCCGGGGCCGGCGCAGCAAGGAAATAATTACTCAATGATATCCGCATAAGAAGCGCGGGTAACTTTTATAAAATCAGAAGGAGAGAGCGTGATCTGCACGCCCAGATGACCGCCGGAGACTGCGATAGTATCAAAGTCTGCGGCGCTTTTCTGTATAATGACGGGATAATTCTTTTTCATGCCGATCGCCGTGCAGCCGCCGCGCACGTATCCTGTCACCGGGGTGATTTCCTTGACGGGGATCAGCTCGATATTCTTTTCACCTGCCGCCCTGGCAGCAGCCTTCATATCCAGTTCTTTATCTACCGGAATAACAAACACATGATAGGCACCGCTTTTGCCGGAGGCGACCAGAGTCTTGAAGCAGCGCTCATAGGGCATTCCAAGAAGGTCAGCCACATGGATACCGTCGATAAACTCTTCACAAGGGTACATGGTAACTTCGTATTTTACTTTATTTTTATCCAGAATGCGCATGGCATTGGTTTTGATTTCTTTTGATTTTGCCATAAAGCTTTTGACCTCTTTCTTTTGAAGATATAGTAAATGAACAGGTCTATCTTACACCAGATCGGGAGAAAATGCAAAAGGAGAAGGAGGCTGTCTGAATTGACGGAACATGGCAAATATGGGATAATGTGCGTGAAATAAAGAGGAGGAACAGGTCATTATGAAAAGCTTACGGGTCAGAGGAATAGAGATTGGAGCAGGCATTCCCAAAATCTGTGTGCCGATTGTGGGCAGTACAGCAGAGCAGATCCTGGCGCAGGCACAGGCGGTTGCAGATTCCCCTGCACAGATTGCGGAATGGCGGGTTGATTATGCACCGGAGGAGATTTTGCAGAGACCGGAGGAAATGATGGGTCAGCTTCGCAGTATTCTCGGGGAAAAGCTTCTCCTGGTCACTTTCCGGTCAAAGGCGGAAGGCGGAGAGCGTGAGATCCGTTCGGAAGATTATGTGCGCTTTTGCGAAGCAGCTGTTCTGAGCCGACAGACAGACCTGCTGGATGTAGAGCTGTCAGCAGGAGAGGATGTTTGTGCCAGTATCATCCGCACGGCGGAGGCAGCAGGGGTTTATACAGTCATCTCCAGTCATTTCTTTACCCATACGCCGCAAAACGAGCAGATATGGGATCTGTTTCAGAAGATGGAAGAGAGCGGCGCTTCCATTCCTAAACTGGCTGTCATGCCGCAGAACCGGCAGGATGTGCTGCGCCTGATGCAGATAGGACAGGAATATGCCGCGAAAACCGATAGACCGCTTATCCTGATTTCCATGGGAAAACTGGGAATGGTCAGCAGGCTGGCCGGAGAGCTGACCGGATCCTGCATCACCTTCGGAAC
>CAMMZE010000236.1 GCA_946529195.1 uncultured Lachnospiraceae bacterium | reverse complement strand
GAAACCGATACGCCGGCCGGGACGTAAGCGCAGACCGAAGAAAAGTCCGATACGCTGGTGGTCTGCTTCTCCTGCACAGGGACCACAAAGGGCGTGGCTGAGAAGATCGCGGCACTGACCGACGCTGATTTTTATGAGATCCTCGCAGCAGACCCGTATACGGAAGAGGACAGAAACTGGCACGATGATGACAGCCGTACATCCCACGAGCAGAACGACCCCTCCGTAAGGCCGGAAATCAGCAGCGAACCGCTGGACCTGGAAGGCTATCAGGTGGTCTACATTGGTTATCCGATCTGGTGGGGTCAGGCACCGCGGATTCTGGATACCTTTGTGGAAAGCTATGATTTTGAAGAAATCACAATGATCCCGTTCTGCACGTCCGGGAGCAGTGGGATTGGAAGCAGCGGAAAGAATCTTGCAGAGAATGCGGGCAGCGGAAACTGGCTTGAAGGGCAGCGGTTTTCCGGAAGTGTGACCGAAGAGGAACTGCAGACGTGGATTGATGAGTGCATGGCAGAGGCACTTTCCTGATCCTCTGAAGGAGGTGCCCGGATTTGAGTGAAGCATTTGTAAAAATCGACCTGCATGGTCTGCGCCAAGAGGAAGCAATGAAAGTCATTGACAAGGCCATTGCTTCCGCAGGACCTTCAACGTATCAGCTTCAGCTGATCCATGGATACAACCGGGGCACCAGCCTTCGGTCCATGATCTACGACTGGTACAGATACGAGCCGAAGGTGAAACGGATCATCCCGGGAGACAATCCGGGGATCACGGTATTGATATTAAAGGAACTGTATTAGAAAAACACCTGTATTCCGCAGGTGTCATTCCGATTCTTTTCAGGAAATAAAACAATACAAAAGGATGTGGAAGGGTACAAATGAATGTTCTTCATATGAAGTACGTAGTGGAAGTAGCACAGAGCGGATCGCTCAACAAGGCTTCTGAAAAACTGCTGATCGCGCCTCCGAATCTGAGCCGCTGCATCAAAGAACTGGAGGCGGATCTGGGCATCCGGGTTTTTGACCGTACCAATAAGGGCATGAAACTGACTCCGGAGGGCGAGGAATTCATCCTCTATGCCAGAAACATATTAAAACAGATTGATGCCCTGGAAGATCTGTATAAATCGGATGGGCAGCAGAAACAGCGCTTTTCGGTGTCTGTACCTCGCGCCAGCTATATATCCGATGCGTTTGCCAGATTTTCCACACAGCTGGCAGATACACCAAGTGAGCTTTTCTACAAGGAGACAAACTCCATCCGTGCCATCAAAAATGTGCTTTCGGAGGATTACAAGCTTGGAATCATCCGATATGCTTCTATCTATGACCGGCAGTTTAAGCAGATGCTCGATGAGAAAGGCCTCATCTACGAGATGATTGCCGAGTTTCATTATGTGCTGGTCATGAATGCGAAAAGCCCGCTGCTTGAGAAGGAGACCATCTCATTTGCGGACCTGGAGCCTTTGATCGAAATTGCCCATGGGGATCCCTATGTCCCGTCGCTTCCTCTGGCAGCTGTTCGAAAGGAAGAACTGCCCGATGATGTGAAGCGGCGGATCTGCGTGTTCGAGCGGGCAAGTCAGTTCGACCTGCTCTGTGAAAACCCGCAGACCTATATGTGGGTCTCGCCCATTCCGGAGGCAATTCTGGAACGGCTGGATCTTCGGCAGAAACCATGTACGGACAACAAAAAGCTGTATAAGGATGTTCTTATCTACAGGAAGGATTACAGACTTTCGCCGCTCGACAAGCTTTTTATCACGGAAGTCTGCAATTCGAGGAGAAACTGTTTCGCGTGAATGCGGGCTGTTATCAGGCAATGGCCGGCGCATATCAACCCGAAGCATATGCGCCTTTTTTCCATGTACCAGAAGGGCAGGGAAACACATGAAGTGTTCCCCTGCCCTTGTTTATGCCAGAGCAAGCAATCGAGCCTTTTCCTTCTTTGCCACAGACACGGACGAGTCCGTCTCTTCGGTCAGCCCCCACTCGTTTTCCAGCAGGTCGATGATCCTGTCATAGGTCTTCGCTGCATTGGCATAGTCGCCCATGATCTCATAGATGTCTGCGATTCCCATGAGTGCGTCCTGAAATCTGGGACGTTTTGTGTCTGCGGCAAAGGCTCGCTCATAAATGTTGATGGCTTTTTTGTAGTCGGCCTTGGCGGCATAGTATTGCGCGGTTTCAAAGAGAACAGAATCATTGTCCGGCTGCTCTGCCAGCAGGTCCTCCATAATCTGATCTCCGGCAGGCTCGTCAAAGCGGGCAAGCGCGATATAGGCCCGATAAACCCGCTTCATGACAGGGTGCGCTTTTTCCAGGGCACAAAAGCGTTCCAGCCAACGCTCCGCTTCGTCGGTCCTGTGGTCGGCAATCAGATTATCCAACAGGTACATATAAGGCAATGCGGCGTCAGGATTGGCCTCCGCCAGCTCTCGATAGAAATTGACTGCCTTGGTGTGGTTTGCCATATTCCAATCCCATACGGCATGGTTGTCCGTTTTGTTCAGGATCCATTGGCAGCCCTTTTCATTCGGTGC
>CAMMZE010000235.1 GCA_946529195.1 uncultured Lachnospiraceae bacterium | reverse complement strand
AAACAAGTTAAGGAAGTTCGTACTGTCCGGCCAGCAGCTGGTGTCCGAGAGAGTCAACATTTTGAAAGATCCGAACAGTACAAATAGCAAAACAAGCTAAACCGTACTGTCTGACCCGGATTCGTTAAGTGTGCCCGGTCAGGATATATGAGCTTGTATTGTAAATCAGATGAAAATTCTGTATAATGGATAATAGTGAAGGAAAGAAAAAGGAGGCGTTTCCATGATCAAAAGAAAAGAAGACATTCTTCCCCGCGTGGTAGAGCATGCCCAGGGCGGAAAGGGTTCCGTCTGTTTCTATGACTTCCTGACCAAGGAAGAAGCTTACAATTCAGGCAGAGTTTTTGCGAAACTTGTGATCCCTCCGGGATGCTCCATCGGTGTTCATACCCATGAAGGAGACTTTGAAGCAATCTATGTTCTGGAAGGCCAGGCGACCATCCATGACGGCGATGAGATCGTTACCTTAAATCCCGGTGATATGAACCTCTGCAAAGAAGGCGACTATCACGGAACAGAGAACCTGACAGACAAGGATCTGGTCCTGATCGCACTGATCATCTACGTTCCCAAGGCATAAGACAGGGACAAGAGAGCTGCCGCATCAACAAGCGGCAGCTCTTTTTATGTGCAGTACTAGCGAAGCCCGCAGGGACCTGCCCGGGAACAGTCTGTCCGCCGACGAGGGAAGCGCGAGCATAGCGCAGGTGCGGGAGGCCTGTCCGAGGGATACAGTCATCAATGTGTCATGATATGAGGTCCCGAGTTCGCCGGAGCACCTGCAATAGGCGGCGGAGCGATGACGAGGAGGCAAGTCCTGTTCCCGGGCAGTTCCCGTGGGGCGAGCGATACATAAAAAATACCGCTGATGCTTGAAGAACAGCTCTTTTTACGCCTTGCAGATTGCGCCCCTCCTTCCTTTTGTGATATAATATTTCAGCGTGTGTTCACATGCAGAAGGAGGATATGCGGATGGCATATGATTTTACAAGGATACCGGACCAGTATGAGCTGATCAGCAGTGAGTATATCGGAGAGATCCGCTCACAGGCCGGCGTTCTCAGACATAAAAAATCAGGGGCAAGGGTTCTTGTCCTTTCTAATGATGATGACAACAAGGTCTTTCAGATCGGATTCCGGACACCTCCGGAAGACAGCACAGGAGTGGCTCACATCATGGAGCATACCGTGCTTTGCGGATCCCGCAAGTATCCGGCGAAAGATCCTTTCGTGGAGCTGATGAAGGGCTCTCTGAATACTTTTCTCAATGCGATGACTTATCCGGACAAGACAGTCTATCCCATCGCAAGCTGCAATGATACAGACTATAAGAATCTGATGGATATCTATATGGATGCTGTCTTTCATCCCAATATTTATCTGCGCCAGGAGATCTTCCGCCAGGAGGGCTGGCATTATGAGATGGAGGATGAAGCAGGCCCTCTGACCTATAATGGCGTAGTCTACAATGAGATGAAGGGTGTTTTCTCCTCTCCGGAAGAGGTTCTGAGCAGGAAGATTATGGATTCCCTTTTCCCGGATACGACCTACAGTGTGGAGTCGGGCGGTGACCCGGATGTGATCCCGGATCTTACCTATGAAGCTTATCTGGATTTCCACAGGAGATATTATCATCCCTCCAACAGCTATATCATCCTCTATGGTGATATGGATGTGGAAGAGAGACTTATGTTTATGGATGAGAATTATCTGTCGGACTATGACTATCTTGCAGTGGATTCTGCTATCGGCCTGCAGAAAGCCTTTGCCGAGCCGGTTCACACTACCGATGTTTACCCGGTCGGACAGGAAGAGGGCAGCGATGCGGCTTCTTATCTGGCTTTGAACTGGGTCGTTGGAAACAGCAGCGATCCCATTCTTTCACAGGCCTTTAATATTCTGGAATATGTTCTCATGGAGACGCCCGGCGCGCCGGTCAAGCAGGCTCTGTTAGATGCCGAGTGCGGAGAAGATATTTACGGCAATTATGAGACAGACCTGCAGCAGCCGTATCTGTCTCTGGTCATCAAAAAGATGGATCCGTCCAGAAAGGGCGAAATTGAAGAAATAGTCAGAAATACCATTGCGGATCTGGCAGAAAACGGCATCAGCCGCCGGGCTCTGGAAGCTGTGATCAACAGCATGGAGTTTAAGGCAAGAGAAGCAGATTTCGGCCGTACTCCCAAGGGACTGATCTACAGCCTGCAGGCGATGGACAGCTGGCTCTATGATGAGTCCAGACCTCTGGTCTACCTGAAATATGACCAGATTTTCAGCGAGCTGAGAAGCGAGCTGGATACCGGCTATTTTGAAGATCTGCTTCGCACATATATCCTCGATAACCCGCATGCCTCTGTGATTCTTTTAAATCCGGAGCAGGGACTGGCTGCCAGAAAAGAAGAGCAGCTGGCCGGGAAGCTGGCGGAGATCAAAGCAGGCATGACGGCAGAAGAGATTCGCGGCGTGATCGATGAGTGCAAGGCTCTGAAGGAGTATCAGAGCCAGCCGGATGACCCCCAGGCACTGGCAAGCATTCCCATGCTGTCCATCGAGGA
>CAMMZE010000234.1 GCA_946529195.1 uncultured Lachnospiraceae bacterium | reverse complement strand
CAGAAAATCCCAACCACGTTTTCACCAAGGAAGAGCTGTTCAACAAGATCTGGGATATGGAGTCCTTCAGCCAGAATGACATCGCTACCGTAACGGTTCACATCAAGAAGATCCGCGAGAAGGTGGAGCTGAACACGTCCAAGCCTCAGTACATTGAGACCATCTGGGGAGTCGGATACCGCTTTAAGGTATAAGGTATTTGCTTCGTGTTTCAGACATTACTGTTAATCATCTATCTTTCGTTTATCAGTCTTGGATTGCCGGACGGCCTTTTGGGGGCAGCCTGGCCGTCCATCTATCAGGAATTTTCGGTGCCGGTATCTTATGCCGGCATCATTTCTATGATTATCGCTTTGGGAACCATCGTTTCCAGCCTGCAGAGTGACCGGCTGACAAGGGCTCTGGGCACCGGGAAGGTGACGGCCATCAGCGTGGCCATGACTGCCGCTGCCCTGTTTGGATTTTCCCTGAGCAGGTCCATGGCAGGACTGTGTCTGTGGGCCATTCCCTATGGACTTGGCGCTGGCGGCGTGGACGCGGCGCTCAATAATTACGTTGCCCTGCATTATGAGAGCCGGCATATGAGCTGGCTCCATTGCATGTGGGGCGTCGGAGCGACCGTCGGCCCTTATGTAATGGGCTTTATGCTGACGGGCGGCATGGGCTGGCCGGCAGGCTATCGGGTAGTCGGGGTCATTCAGCTGGTGCTGGTGGTGATTCTCTTTGGCAGTCTGCCTCTCTGGAAAAGAAGGGCCCTTCCGGGGGCAGTTTCCGCAGACGGCCTGGGTGGAGAAGCCCTGAGCCTGCAGGAAGTCATTTCCATTCCCGGCGCCAAAGAGATTATGGTCTGCTTTTTCTGCTATTGCGGACTGGAACAGACTACAGGTCTCTGGGCCAGCAGCTATCTGACCCTGCATGAGGGAGTTCCGGCTGTGACGGCAGCAGGCTTTGCCAGTATGTTTTTTATTGGGATAACAGCGGGCCGGGGAATCTCCGGTTTTATTACCTTGAAACTTAATGATACACAAATGATCCGCCTGGGGCAGACGATCATCGGAATCGGGATTCTGATCCTGCTTCTGCCGCTGGGAGCAAAGGCGGCGCTGGCGGGCCTTGTCATCATCGGTCTGGGCTGCGCCCCGGTCTATCCCTGCATCATCCACTCCACACCGGACCATTTCGGGGCGGAAAACTCCCAGGCAGTCATCGGTGTGCAGATGGCCAGTGCATATATCGGTATTCTTTTGATGCCGCCTCTTTTCGGCCTGATTGCAGATAAGATCAGCAGCGGACTGCTTCCTGTTTTTCTCCTGATCTTGCTGGCCGTCATGATTCTGATGCATGAGAAGCTGAATCGTCGGCAGGCATAAGGGGAGCAGTGGGGAAGCAGGAAGGAGGTGTGCCTGTGCGGAGAAAAATATTAGCCTATGTCAGAGAAAATTATCAGATTGAGCCGGTCTATCCATGGAAGATGCAGCCGGGCTATGCTGTGCTCTGCCACAGGTATACCATGAAATGGTTTGCCATGCTGATGAATGTGGAAGGCAGCAGGATCGGTCTTACGCCCATGCGGGAGTAT
Organism: uncultured Lachnospiraceae bacterium; assembly: GCA_946529195.1. The sequence goes on along the minus strand of CAMMZE010000234.1, from coordinate 978 downwards.
GATGTGATCAATCTGCGGGTTCCGGAATCAGAGGTCGGGATTCTTTTGCGAAGGCGCGGTTTTCTGCCCGCCTACCATATGGCAGCCCGGGAATGGGTTACCATACTCCTGGATGGAACCGTTCCCATGGAGGAACTGCTGCAGCTGCTGGACCGGAGCTTTCGTCTGACCAGTGAAGAGGCGGCTTCTGCAGGAGAAGGGGAAAAGCAGGAAGGAAGAAACGGACTCGGAAAGGGACCTGGCAGATCCGGGAATAGAACATATCAAGAGGGAGAGATCCATTTCGGCAGGCATTATAAGGACCGGCCGCTTTCCTCAGGAGCCTGGAACAGGGAAGAGAGCCTGCCGGCAAAGATTCGGGAGATGAAAACTCTTGGCAGGCCGGGAAGAGGCGTGCTGGAGGAGAATATCTTTTATCAGCAGGCTGTCTATATGGCCGATTATGAGGACGACTTCCGTTACAAGGGCCGTTTTCTTCGTTTTTATCCCACCTATCAGACCATGACCAGCGAACAGCTGCGGGGATATTTTGGATGGCGGACACGTTACCGGGCAGGGGATACCAACCTGGAGCAGATTCCCTACATATACCTGTATCTCTTTGAGACTCTGTGCGGAATCGGTTCGGCATCGCCGGAGGAGGCGCTGGAAAAGCTGAAGAAGGCAGCGGCGGATTTTGGAGACAAGGACGCCGGTCTGAAGGGAAAAATCATGCTGTGGACAAGGGATTATGTGATCTATCACGGCATGGATCAGTCCTTGCTGCCGCAAGGCGATGAAGAAGACCTGAGCGGGCCCCTGTCGGTTCTGCTGCGCTTTGAAAATGCCCTGCGCGGGGAAGAGGCGGAGGCAGCCGGTGAGGAAGCCCAGGCAGCAGACCCGAAAGAGATTGCCCAGGAGACAGAAAAAGAGGTCTTTGACGCTTTGTGCAAGATAGCGTCCTACGATCTTTCTGCATCGGCCTTTTATAAAAAGTAC
>CAMMZE010000233.1 GCA_946529195.1 uncultured Lachnospiraceae bacterium | reverse complement strand
ACAGACCGCGCTGCTGCAGACGGTGATACCGTTGTGATCGATTATACCGGAACCATCGACGGCAAGGAGTTCAGCGGCGGATCAGCAGCCGACTATGAGCTGACACTTGGTTCAGGCACTTTCATCGAGGGCTTTGAGGAAGGGCTGGTCGGTGTGACACCGGGTGAGACAGTGACCCTGGATCTGAAGTTCCCGGATGATTATTATAATAGTGACTACGCAGGTAAGGCAGTAAAGTTTGAGACGACTTTAAATTATATTGAGGGCGACCCTGTTACTCCCGAGTGGAATGACGAGTTTGCCAAGAATCTTGGCGTGGAAGGTGTAGAGACCGCTGACCAGCTGAAGGACTACTTAAAGGAGAATATTGAAAATGACAAGATGGCCAGCAATTCCTACTCCATCCAGAGCGAACTGCTGGATAAAGTAGTCAGCCAATCTGAAATCGTGGAATATCCCGCTGAAATGCTGCAGAAGTTTGTAGATTCCGTGACAGAGAGCGTCAGGGAAGAGATGGAGGAAGCAGCGGAGCAGGAAACCGCGGAAACAGATGAAACCGCGGAAACAGATGAAACCGCGGAAACAGATGAGACTGCGGAAACGGATGAAACTGCGGAGACGAAAGAAACACAGACAGAGACAGCTGCAGATCCCAATGCATATTTCCAGGACCAGTACGGACAAAGTATTGAGGACTACTGCAAAGAGTCTGTGAAGGAAATGATGGTCATCTGCGCGATTGCCCAGAAAGAGGGCATCGAGATCAGCGATGAGAAGTTTGACGAGGAGCTGGAAGCCTATGCCCAGGAGAACAACATGGGAACGGCAGAGACCTTAAAGAGCCAGTACCAGACCAATTATCTCAAGCTCAGCATGATCTATGACCGCGTCCTCAAAAAGCTGCAGGAGTACGGTACTCCGGTCAAGGCAGAAGAGACTGCGGAAACAGAAACCGAAACAGAAGCTGCTAAAAAATAATATGGATCTTATAGAAAGAAGGCCCTTCGAATATTCATCGGAATATTTGAAAAGGGCCTTTTTCATTGACATAAATGCATACTTATGCTATAGTTTTGCAAGAATGACGAATAATATACAATTAGTTGTGTATAACAACGGATAGAGAGGTAGAGATGTCAGGTATGGTTTTAAGCCTTGCCGGCGCGGGAAACAGAGCATGGCTTTTGTATGCTGAGAATCCCGGTTTCTGGCAGAATTTTCAGGAAGATTTTTATAAATGCTTCATCAAAGATAACCGCTATCAGATGCTGCTGGGCGGTATTGGCGTGACCATTAAAGTCTCGCTTTTGTCTGCCCTGCTCGGCGTGATCATCGGTTTTATCATTGCCGTTTTCAATCTGAGCAACAGCAGGATCCTGCGTACGATCGGCAAGATTTATACGGATATCATCCGCGGCACGCCGTCCGTGACCCAGCTGATGATCATCTACTTTGTTATCTTCGCGACCATCAAGTGGTCTAAGTGGATCATAGCTTCGATTGCCTTCGGCATCAATTCGGGAGCCTATGTCTCGGAGATTATACGAGCCGGAATCCTGTCTGTTGATAAAGGTCAGACGGAAGCCGGCAGGTCACTGGGACTCAATGCTTCCCAGACCATGACCAATATCATCATCCCGCAGGCGATCACCAACATTTTCCCGGCTCTTTGCAATGAGTTTATTACTCTGATCAAGGAGACTGCGATCGTTGGTTACGTTGGCCTTGTGGATATTCAGAAGGCAGGCGATTTTATCAAATCCGCCACCTACAAAGCATTTATGCCTCTGATCGGTACTGCTGTTATCTATTTTGTGATGATCAAGGTACTGACGCTCCTTCTGGATAAGGCAGAGAAGAGGATGAGAAAGTCGGCAATGCGCTGACATTGAGGGAAAGGACGTGAGGATATGATCCGCGTAGAAAATCTGCATAAGAGATTCGGGGACAATGAGGTCCTTACAGGAATCGATGAAAATATCGAAAAGGGTGAGGTGGTCGTTATCATCGGACCGTCCGGATCCGGCAAAAGTACTTTCCTGCGCTGCCTGAACCTGCTGGAAGTGCCGGATGAAGGCAAGGTATTTCTGGACGATCAGCAGATTAACGCACCGGGCGTAGATGTCAATAAAGTACGGCAGAAGATGGGAATGGTATTTCAGCATTTTAACCTGTTCCCGCATCTGACAGTCCGCGAGAATATTACCCTGGCCCCGGTCAAACTGGGCAAGATGAACAGGGAGCAGGCGGATGCCAAGGCGATGGAGCTTTTGCAGATGGTTGGCCTGACAGATAAGGCGGATTCCTATCCGTCTCAGCTTTCCGGCGGACAGAAGCAGCGTATCGCTATTGTCCGTTCCCTGGCCATGGAGCCGGAGGTTATGCTCTTTGACGAGCCGACCAGTGCCCTGGATCCTGAGATGGTCGGGGAGGTACTGGATGTTATGCGTGACCTGGCGGAAAGCGGCATGACCATGGTGGTGGTAACACATGAGATGGGATTTGCCAGAGAGGTCGGCAGCAGACTCTTCTTTATGGATCAGGGATGCATCATGGAACAGGGCGTTCCCGCGGAG
>CAMMZE010000232.1 GCA_946529195.1 uncultured Lachnospiraceae bacterium | reverse complement strand
GAACATGGCAATATCTTTGCCTGTCAGTTCCATCCGGAAAAGAGCAGTGAGACCGGTCTTCGGATTCTTCGTAATTTCGCGGAGGTGAAGTAATGTTTACAAAGAGAATTATTCCATGCCTGGATGTGAATAACGGCAGAGTGGTAAAGGGCATTAATTTTGTAAACCTTAGAGATGCCGGTGATCCGGTCGCTGTCGGAGCGGCTTATGATGCAGCCGGAGCAGATGAATTGGTTTTCCTGGATATCACAGCCTCCAGCGATGGCAGAAATACCGTAGTAGACCTGGTCAGACGGGTAGCAGAGAAGGTGTTTATTCCTTTTACAGTAGGCGGCGGAATCCGTACGGTAGATGATTTCCGGGCTGTATTGCGGGAAGGGGCAGACAAGGTTTCTGTCAATTCAGCTGCCATTGATAATCCTTACCTTTTGTCAGAAGCGGCAGAGAAGTTCGGCAGCCAGTGTGTGGTTCTGGCAATCGACGCCCGCCGCAGGCCGGAAGGCGGCTGGACCATCTACAAGCATGGCGGCAGGATCGATACCGGGATTGACGCTGTAGAGTGGGCGGAACGCGCCTGCAAACTGGGAGCCGGAGAGATTCTTCTGACCAGTATGGACTGTGATGGTACGAAAGCCGGATATGATCTGGAACTGACACGCACCATAGCGGAACTTGTGCCTGTCCCTGTCATTGCATCGGGTGGTGCCGGTACAAAAGAGCATTTTCTGGATGTACTGACCCAGGGAAAGGCAGACGCGGCGCTGGCAGCTTCCCTCTTTCATTATAAAGAACTGGAGATCGGTGACTTGAAAAAATATCTGCAGGAGAGAGGCGTCAGCATCCGTCCTGTTAAGCAGTAGAGGAGAGAGAAATGGGAGCCATTGCAAATGACTGGCTGGAGCCGCTGAGACCGGAGTTTTCCAAGCCTTACTACGCATCCTTATATCAGACGGTCAGAAAAGAATACCAGACCAGGAAAATCTTTCCGCCTGCAAGCGAGATCTTTCATGCCTTTGAGGCGACTCCGCTTAGCCAGGTAAAAGTAGTCATCCTGGGGCAGGATCCCTACCACGGAGACGGACAGGCCCACGGACTGTGTTTTTCCGTCAGACCGGACGTTGAGATTCCGCCTTCTCTGGTCAATATCTATCAGGAACTGCATGACGATCTGGGCTGCTACATTCCGGACAACGGTTACCTGGAAAAATGGGCCCGCCAGGGAGTCCTTCTTCTCAATACCGTTCTCACTGTCAGAGCACATCAGGCCAATTCCCACAGGGGAATCGGATGGGAGCAGTTCACAGATGCGGCGATACGTATCTTAAATGAGCAGGACAGGCCAATTGTTTTCATACTCTGGGGAAGACCGGCCCAGCAAAAAGAAGCCATGCTCAACAATCCCAGACACCTGATCCTGAAGGCACCGCACCCAAGCCCCCTGTCAGCATACAGAGGATTCTTCGGAAGCAGACCCTTCAGCCGGACAAACGAATTTTTAATCAGTCACGGACAAGAGCCGATCGACTGGCAGATACCCTCACTGCATCAGACCTGAGGATGCAAATAAGCCCCATGGATGAAATTTCCATGGGGCCTGTTTTTTATCATTCTGAAAGCTTATGCATCTTTTTTCTGTTCTTCCAGGTGTTTATTGGCAGTGGCAAGCATCAGCTTGATTCTGTTAACCTGGTTAACTTCACTGGCACCGGGATCGTAATCGATGGCAACGATATTGGATTCCGGATGCTGCCGGCGGAGTTCTTTGATAACGCCCTTGCCCACGATATGATTGGGCAGGCAGCCGAAAGGCTGTGTGCAGACGATATTTGGAGCACCGCTGTGGATCAGCTCCATCATCTCGCCGGTCAGGAACCAGCCTTCACCGGTCTGATTGCCGATGGATACGATAGGTTCGGCATATTTGGCCAGATCAGCAATGCGGGCAGGCGGGGTAAAGCGCTTGCTCTTTTCCAGTTCCTTTCTGGCTGTGGAGCGGATTTTTTCCAGGAAAGCAATTCCGGTATTGCTGAGGACCTGACCTTTTTTAGACTTTCCAAGCTTTTCGTATTTGAAATTGCTGTTGTAGAAAGAATACATAAAGAAGTCAAGAAGATCTGGCATAACAGCTTCCGCGCCTTCTGCTTCCAGAAGGTCTACCAGATGGTTGTTGGCGGAAGGAGAGAACTTAACCAGAATCTCGCCTACGATGCCGACACGGGGTTTCTTGATGGTCTCATCCAGCGGCAGATTGTCGAAATCGCGGATGATTCCTTTGATATTATCGCTGAATTTATTCTTATTCTTGCCATTCATAGAGTCAATGCAGATTTTCTGCCATTTTTCATGAAGGGCATTGGCAGAACCGGGAACCAGTTCATAAGGCCTTGTCGCATAGAGGACACGCATAAATACGTCGCCGTAAACCAGGGACTGCATGGCAGCGGTCAGAAGAGGCAGCGTATAATGGAAGCCAGGATTCTTTTCGATTCCCTGCGCACTGATGGAAATAACAGGAATCTGGGACATGCCTGCATTGCCCAGGGCTCTGCGGATAAAGCCGATATAATTGGTCGCACGGC
>CAMMZE010000231.1 GCA_946529195.1 uncultured Lachnospiraceae bacterium | reverse complement strand
AAGCCTTGCGGATCAGTCTTCCCAGTTCCATGCGGACAGGGATATTCTGCAGATTGGGATCTGCGGAGCTGATTCGCCCTGTCGCCGTGATCGTCTGCTTGAATTTGCAGTGGATCTTCTTGTCATCATCATGAATATAACCGGTCAGCCCGTCTACATAAGTGGATTTGAGCTTGGCCAGCTGCCGGTATTCCAGGATCCTTCCAATGATGGGATCATGGGGACGGAGCTTTTCCAGTACATCCGCAGAGGTAGAATAGCCTGTCTTGGTCTTTTTGGCATGGGGAAGCCCCATTTTCTCAAAGAGGATCTCTCCCAGCTGTTTGGTCGAATTGATATTAAAGGTCTCTCCTGCCAGATCATAGATCTCCTGTTCCAGCTCTGCGATTCTGCTGCTCAGAGTCTGCCCGTAGGTCTCCAGCTCCTCCCGGTTAACGGTGATGCCCTCCTTCTCCATGTCATGGAGAACAAAGAGCAGGGGCTGCTCCACTTCCCGGTTCAGATCTGCCATTTCCTGTTCTTCCAGGAGTGCTGCCAGAACAGGTCCCGCCTCCAGACCCGTCATTGCTTCACAGGCAAGATAATGCAAAAGATTATCCTTCTCCTGTTCCAGAGCCTGACTCAGAGTCAGTTTCTTCAGAAAGTCTGCCCTCGAGGGAATGGTCTTTTTCAGGAAATCCAGAGCGATTCCGTCATATGTGTACCCCGATTTGAGCGGATTGATCAGATAGGCACATAATCCGATATCCTCCGCCGGGTCTTCTTCCGTCAGTTCCAGGAAATCCAGCTGATCTTTCAGATCGATAAAATAAGCCTGCTCTGCACTTCGGACATAATCCCGGACTGCCTCTCTCAGGTAGTCTGAAGTCAGAAATCCGCCTGCCGCAAGAGCAGTGACTGTCCCGTCCTCCCGGGCGATGACCGCGCACTCAAAGTCATCTTCACAGAAATATCTGACACCGATCCTCTCACCGGCCGCTTTCCTGTCAAGAAAAGCAGATGCCTGGGCAAAATCATCCACAAGAACTGCAGAAGGAATCTCCTGTGCCCCTTCCAGAGGAATCTGCTCAAAGCGCTTGAGAATATTCTTGAGTTCCAGCTGCTTCATCATGACATAGGAGGCCTCATTAAACATGTCTCCGATCCTGCCGGACTCCGGATCAAAATCAAGCTCACAATCTGTCTTGATCGTGACAAGAGTCTTGGAAAAAAGAGCCTGCTCATAAAAGGCAGAAAGATTCTCCGAGGCCTTTTTGGGCTTGATCTCCGACACATGCTCATAAGCATTTTCAATCGTATGGTAGGCAGCGATGATCTTGGAAGCTGTCTTCTCCCCGATTCCCGGGACACCGGGAATATTATCGGAAGTATCCCCCATCAGGGCCTTCATATCGATAAACTCCATAGGTGTGACACCATACTTTGCCATAACATCGGCAGGAAAATAATCTTCGACCTCTGTCCCGCTCATCTTGGTCTTGGGAATGCGGATCTTTACCAGTTCAGAGGAGAGCTGCAGAAGGTCTCTGTCTCCTGAAATCACAGATACCGAATCCCCGCGTCCGCTGTAGATCCTGCTTAAGGTGCCGAGGATATCGTCTGCCTCATACCCCGCCCTGGTCAGTACCGGGATATTCATCTTGCCAAGCAGCTCCTGGATCACAGGAACCTGCTCACGCAGTTCATCCGGCATAGGATGCCTGGTTCCCTTATATTCCTTGTACATCTCATGGCGGAAGGTAGGCGCGTGCACATCAAAAGCCGCCGCCAGATAATCCGGCTTCTCCTCATCCAGTATTTTGAACATGATATTCAAGAAACCATATACGGCATTGGTATGCAGTCCGTCTGCATTGGACAGAAGCGGAATCCCGTAAAATGCCCGGTTTAAAATGCTGTGACCGTCGATCAGAACAACCTTGCTCATCTTATCCCCTTTCCGGCTCCGGTTTTATGCCGGATCAGCCTTATTTTTTATTATACTACAGGCCAGAGTCCTTGACTAGCAGGCATTTCAGATGTATAGTAAAAGCAGTTTCTGTACATTCTATATTTCATGTTCCACAAAAAGGTAGAATAAAGATAGTATGGGTAATATCAATGCACGTGGATACATCAGAATCCACATCAATCTTTTCCACAATACCATTCGTTTCGGCTCGCAGGAGGACGCACTTCTTCTGGGAGATTCTCTTCTGATGTTTATCTACAGCAGCCTGAAACCGCTGCAGAGCCGCATGCATTACAGTATCGAAGAGTTTTATTCTGTCCATCCCTTCTTCCGCTACTGTGACCCCATCTGGAAATCATCCTTTGTTCAGAGCCTGTCGGATGGAAGCAAGGACAAGTCCTTCCCCTCTGTGGAACACCTGATCCGTCTTCAGGAGAAATACAAGAGTCTTTTGCAGTCTCTATACGAATCCAGCACCGGAATCGATACAAAGCAGATCCAGAGTGTGCTCGCCTCTGAAGGCTGGCTGCGCACCCAGCTCAGCTACAGCATGCTGTCTCTGGATTTTGAAGACAAAGAACAGTTCTGGGCTGATTATTTCGTATCCTCCTTTGAAGAGTGCCTCTTTATCGAACTGGTAGAGAT
>CAMMZE010000230.1 GCA_946529195.1 uncultured Lachnospiraceae bacterium | reverse complement strand
GTGTGATCTGCCTGATGAGTGCCGCCCGTTATTATGAGCTTACTAATTTCCTTCCAGATGTTATCGATGTTGCAATCAACCGGAAGAAAAAAGTCAGTACTCTTCCTGACTGGCCGGAGATCAAGCTATTCTATTTTAACCCTTCACGTATGGATACCGGTGTGACGGAGATTGCAGAAGGCGGCGATTCATTCCGTATTTTTGACATTGAAAAGACCGTCGTTGATATCATTTACTACCGCAATAGGATAGGCATTGAAGAAACTTCAGAAGTACTTCGCAATTATCTAAAGAGGCAAGACCGGCAGATCGACCGACTCTATACCTATGCCAAAATGCTGCGCTGTGAAGCTATTGTAAGAACATACCTGGAAGTGCTTGTATCATGAATGCAGATTCCGTAAAGGCAAAACTAAAGCATTTCGCCGCCAGCTCCGGCTGCACATTCCAGGAAGCCCTCGTCTATTACGGTCTTGAACGGACGATCTACGCTCTTCTGAAATTGACAGGACCGAGTTTTAAGTTATACTTGGAAATACTATATCTTTCCTGTTTCCCTCTCCTGCAGAGAAAACAGGATCAGCAGTTGTGACGGAAAGCAGGAACAAGGGGAAAACGCTCCTCCTCACGAAAGGAACTTTCTGACATATGCATATGACAACGGAAACGCGCAATAAAGAAACTATGGACCTGGATACGCTGTCAGCCCTGGAGATCCTTCAGATCATGAACCGGGAAGATGAGAAGATTCCCTCTGCAATCCGCCCTCACCTGGGAGAAATCGCGCAGGTTGTCGAATGGGGAAAAGCCAGCCTCAGGCAGGGCGGAAGGATCTTTTATCTCGGAGCAGGGACAAGCGGCCGTCTCGGCGTGCTGGACGCTTCAGAATGTCCGCCCACCTTCGGGGTGTCAAAGGACACAGTCATCGGGCTGATTGCCGGAGGCGAAAAGGCGTTTACCACGGCTGTGGAAGGCGCTGAAGACAGCCTGGACTGTGCGCAAAAGGATCTGGCTGCCCGCAGCCTTTCCGCAAAAGACCTTGTCATCGGGCTGGCTGCCAGCGGCCGGACTCCCTATGTCATCGGCGGCCTGGAATATGCCAAAAAAACAGGCTGCCATACCGCAGCCATTTCCTGCAACGCAGACACCCCCTTGTCCCATGCCGCTGAACTGGGCATCGAGGTCATCGTTGGCCCTGAAATTCTGACCGGGTCCACGAGACTCAAAGCAGGCACGGCGCAGAAGATGATTCTGAATATGATTTCAACCGCTGTCCTAGTTGGCATGGGAAAAGTCTACCAGAATCTCATGGTGGATGTTGTCCAGACCAATGAAAAGCTGCGCCTGCGGGCCAATACCATCGTTATGGAGGCAACGGGCGCCGACAGGAGCGCAGCGGAAGCTGCGCTGCAGGCCGCCGGTGGAAGCTGCAAGACCGCAATCGTCATGATTCTGGCCGGCTGCACCTGTCAGGAGGCAGAAAAGCGCCTGGCCCAGGCAGACGGATTCGTCAGAAAAGCGCTTCTATAAACACAGACCAACGAATCAGATGAGGCAATGTACAGATGAGTCATGAATACAAAGAACAAGTCGAGAAGCTGATCCGGTTTCTTGGCGGCACTGCGAATATCCGATCGGTTTCAAACTGCATGACCCGCCTTCGGACCGAGGTTCTGGACCCATCCCGGGTTGATGAGGCCGGCCTGCAGAGCCTGGAGGATGTAATGGGGCTGGTCCACGACCGGGAAGGGTTTTATGAGATTGTTGTAGGCCCGGGCAAAAGCCGAAAATATGCGGATCAATGCCATGCCATGGGGCTTGCATCCGCTCCGGATGCCCCCGCAGAGCAGGAGCAGGGCTGGAAACGGAACAAGCAGCAGCTGCAAAGGAATCAGAAAGAGAGCTGGCTCAGAACCGGCCTGAAGATGATCGGCGACATTTTTGTTCCTCTTCTGCCCGGAATCATCGCAGCAGGCCTGTGCTCCGGATTTGCCGCACTCATTGCCCAGACCATCCCAGGATATGATGCCTCGAGAGTCTGGAGCATCGCTTACCGCCTGCTAACGCTCATACAGGCGTCCTTCATGACCTATCTGACGGCGTGGGCAGGATACCGTGCCGCAGAGCGCTTTGGTGCCACGCCGATCCTGGGCGGGATGCTCGGCATGATCACCTCCCTGGATGGAATCAACCAGATTTCCCGGATTCTCGGTCTGTATAACGAACAGACGCCTCTCCATTCCGTTCTGATGGCCGGAAAAGGCGGCGTTCTCTCTGTCATCATCGGGGTCGCTCTCCTGGCTGCCGTGGAAAAAAGAATCCGGTCAAAAATGCCCGAGAGCATTGACATTATCTTTACCCCGCTTCTTTCCCTTCTGATCTGTGTCGCCCCCTATATCCTGGTGATCATGCCCATTTTGGGATATGTTTCCAGCGGGATCGTCTTTGTCTTCACCCATCTGTGCATGTCCAGCAGTCTTCTTGTCCGGCTCCTTGCAGGATATGTTTCTTCAGCCTTGTTTCTCCCGCTCGTTGCGACGGGAATGCACCACGGCCTGTTCGCTCTGTATTCCCTGCAGCTTCAGGAAATCGGCTATGTCACGCTGTATCCCGC
>CAMMZE010000229.1 GCA_946529195.1 uncultured Lachnospiraceae bacterium | reverse complement strand
ACCCGCTTTTTATGGGCTTTATCGGGGCGGCCGTACAGAAGACGCAGGCATAAGGAGGGAGACAGAGAACCGTCCCCTGTCTCCTTGTAGCTTTCCGGTTTTTTGCGTATAATAGAATAGAGACAGAGAGACAGAGATACAGAGATATGATATGAGAGATATGATATATATAGTATAATAGAGAAAGATCTGCCGGACATCAGGGGAAGGAGGGGAGTTATGAGACAGAAAATACGCAAATCCAGAGGACCTGTCACAGCGGGACTGGTCATGCGCAACTGGAAAGCTTTTATCATGTTTGAGCTCCTTTACAAGCTTCTGATCACAGTGGCAGGCTTCCCCCTGCTGGGACTGTGTTTTGCCGGCATTATGAGACTTTCCGGATACCCTTATCTGACCAGGGAAAATATCTGGTTATTTCTGAAACATCCCCTTACCATCCTGATGATCCTGGCTTTTGTTCTTCTGGCGGCTACCGTGAATATGATTGATATCAGCGCTGTCATTTATACCCTGGATCAGTCCCGGCAGAAAGAGCAAGCCGGCCTCGTGGCGATCATACGGTTTTCGGTCCGCAATGCCCTGCGGATCTGGCTTCCGCAAAATTATCTTCTGGTCTTAGTGCTTTTGATGCTGATGCCCTTTGCCAGCATCGGTATGGCAACCGGCGTAATGAGTACCTTATCTCTGCCGGGATTCGTGACCGAAGTCATTTTATCCAAAAAGCTTTATACGATTCTCGCGGCTGCTCTGGTTATGATCGCCGGCCTGCTCCTGATGCGGTGGCTGTATGCCATTCACTATTATACACTGGAGGGTTGCTCCTTCCGGCAGGCACATCAGAGAAGCGCTGCCCTGTCAGACAAGCACAGACTGGGTGATTTCCTGACCCTGATCGCATCTCAGACAGTCTTCTGGCTTGTCCAGCTGGGGCTGACTGTCGGTCTGGTTTCGGCTGCAATGGCTCTGTCCGGTTTTTTTGAGAACATGTTTGTCCTGCGCTGGCTGACGACCACAGGAGTATGGATCGTGGTTGTTCTTGTTATTCTGGCTTCGATGGCCCTCTCCACGCCGGTGGCCTACGCAGTGGTCAGTGCTCTGTTTTATCTGCACAAAGAGGAAAAAGGGGAGGAGGAGATCCACATTCCGCCGCCCGGCATGGAGAAGGATCCGGCCAGGCTCCGCCTGCAGCACCGTATTCTGCTTAGCGCCGCCGGACTGCTGCTTGTGGCGGCATTCGGTGTTGGATTTTTATTTACTTCCGGAAGGCTGAATCCGCAGATCGAACATGTCCGCGTGATGGAGATCACAGCCCACCGCGGAGCCTCCGCCTTCTACCCGGAAAATACCATGGCGGCTTTCCGCGGGGCCTGGGAGCAGGGGGCAGACTGGACGGAACTGGATGTCCAGCAGACCAAAGACGGGCAGATCATTGTCATGCATGATTCCAACACAAAACGGACCACAGGGAAAAATGCCAATGTCTGGGAACTGACCTATGATGAAATCGCCCAGCTTGACGCAGGCAGCTTTTTCAGCCCGGAATTTGCCGGAGAAAAGGTCCCCCTTCTGCGGGAGGTTGCTGCTTTTTCCAAGGAAAGCGGTCTCAGACTCAATGTGGAGCTCAAGCCGACCGGACATGAAAAGGATTTTGAAAAGGCTGTCGTTGATATTATACGGGAATACGGCCTGGAAAATGACTGTGTGATCACTTCGCAGGTCTACGGGGTGCTTGAGCGGGTCAAAGAGTATGACCCGGAAATGGAAACGGTCTACGTCATGAGCCTGGCTTACGGCGATATCACCCGCATGGAGGCAGCGGATCATTTCAGTGTGGAAGCCTCCAGCGCGACTGTCAGGATGGTGTCCCGTGTGCACAATGCCGGCAAACAGATATATGCATGGACGGTGAATTCCGAAAAAAGCATCAACAGTATGATCGAGAATCGCGTGGACAATATCATCACAGATAATATTCCTCTGGCCAGGAAATGCGTAGAGGACAGCCGCTACAGCGATCTGCTGTCAGACTTTATCAAACTGCTGGGGCAGCAGAGGCCGGAGCTGACATTACCGGAGCTCAGATGGAAATAATAAAAGCGCTTATCGGGCCAGAAGGAAGGGGAATGGACTGGCTGATAAGCGCTTTTTATGCTTAAAGTGATGATGGGAAAAGCTGCTCCTGTCAGATGGTAAGTATGGCAGTGCAGACCGGCGAGCCGGACAGGGGGATCGTCCGTCCCGCGACTGCTTCTCCGTTCACGATAAGTCCTTTTTCATCACCGCGGCGTACGGTAATATCATAGCGGCTGCCGCGGAATACGCGGCTGACATGGAATCCTTCCATCGTATCAGGCAGGCAGGGATCTATGATCAGACCGTCATAATCAGGCCGGATTCCGAGGATTCCCTGGCTGACTGCGACAAAGGACCAGGCTGCGGTGCCTGTCAGCCATGAGTTTTTAGCCTCGCCGAAGGTCTTTGCGGACCGGCCGGCGATGGTCTGGCTGTAACAGTAGGGCTCTGTGCGGTGGATCTCGCTCTTGTCTTCGATATAGGCAGGAGCATTTCTTGAATACAGGTCAAATGCACTGTTTCCGTCATGCAGCGTGCAGTAGGCAAGCGTGATCCAGGGGTTATTG
>CAMMZE010000228.1 GCA_946529195.1 uncultured Lachnospiraceae bacterium | reverse complement strand
CCGCAACGCAGTATCACAGAAAGGCCTTTTTGAGTCGGTTGAGGTAGTTATTGCAGGTAAGGCGAAGAAAGACCGCGTACTCAGTGAGCAGGAGCGCAAGATTGTATCTTACCATGAGGTGGGACATGCGCTGGCCGCTGCCCTGCAGAAGAATTCTGAACCCGTTCAGAAGATTACGATCGTTCCCCGTACCATGGGCGCCCTGGGCTATACCATGCAGGTGCCTGAGGAAGAGAAATATCTCATGTCCAAGGCAGATATCGAGACAGAGGTCGTAACCCTGCTGGCCGGACGCGCTGCGGAGGAGCTTGTATTTGACAGCGTGACAACAGGCGCCTCCAATGATATCGAGCGCGCGACCAATATGGTCAATGCCATGATTACCCAGTACGGCATGTCTGAGAAATTCGGACTGATGGGACTGGCCAGAGTGGAAGACCAGTATCTGAGCGGCAGAAGAGTACTCAACTGCGGTGACGCGACAGCAGCCGAGATCGATCAGGAAGTCATGAGAATCCTGAAAGAGTCTTATGACAAGGCACTGGCCCTTCTCCGTGACAACAGGGATGCGCTGGATAAGATCGCAGCTTTCCTGATCGAACGTGAGACCATCACCGGCAAGGAGTTCATGGATATTCTGGAAAGAGTCCGCAGAGAGCGTCTGGGAGAAACCTTCGATGATGTCGAGCTCTTAGAAGAGCCGGAAAAAACACCGATTCTGCCGGCAGAGGAAGTACCTGCTCAGGAGAATGCTGCAGAAGAATCTGTGCCGGAACAGGTGACGGCAGCAGAGGATGAGCATGCAGGGGCAGCTGCGGTGACTGACGAGGCGGAAGAAGAGGACGATGTTCTTGATGAGGAAGAAGACATGCTTCCGGATGAAGAAGACGAGCCTTACGAGCCGCTGGATGAGAACGGCAGACCCAAGCCGCCGGCATGGCTGCTGCGTGACAAAGACAATTCAGAGAATAATAATCTGTAAATATGACTGCAAGCAGCCAGGATGCGCGGGTGCATCCTGGCTGTATGTGTTTATAGAGGCAGGCCGCAGGCCGGGGCTGCTGAAAGAGGATAATGATGTTTGATATACAGGAAGAGTTAAAGAAGCTGCCGAATAAGCCTGGCGTTTATATCATGCACGATGAGCATGATGACATTATCTATGTAGGCAAGGCGATTATACTGAAAAACCGTGTCAGGCAGTACTTTCAAAACAGCAGGAATCATACGCCCAAGATCCGCAGTATGGTCAGCCATGTCAGCCGTTTTGAATATATCGTGACAGATTCTGAGCTGGAGGCTCTGGTTCTGGAGTGCAACCTGATCAAGGAGCACCGGCCCCGCTACAATACCATGCTCAAGGATGACAAGACCTATCCCTATATCAAGGTGACGGCGGATGAGGCCTTTCCGCGGGTCCTCTTTGTCAGAAGGGCGCAGAAGGATAAGGCAAAATATTTCGGCCCTTATACCAGCGGTCAGTCTGTCCGTGACACGATTGAGTTGGTCCGGCAGGTCTGCAAGCTGCGTCACTGCAGCCGCAATCTGCCCAAAGACATGGGGAAAGAGCGGCCCTGCCTTTATTATCATATGGGCCAGTGCAGCGCTCCTTGCCAGGGATGGATCAGTCAGGAAGAGTATGATAAGCGGGTGCAGGAGGCAATCCGTTTTCTGAATGGCCATTTTGAAGAAATCCTTTCCAGGCTGGAAGGGCAGATGATGGAGGCGGCAGAGCAGCTGGATTTTGAAAAGGCTGCCTCACTGCGCGATCTGATTGCCAGCATCCGGCAGATCGACCAGAAGCAGAAGATCACGAGCGGGAATCAGGATGACAGGGATGTCATTGCCTTCGCCCGGGAGGAGGACGATGCGGTCTTTCAGGTCTTTTTTATCCGTTCCGGCAAGATCATCGGCAGAGAACATTTTTATGTGACAGGCGTGCGCAATGAATCAGAGACCGATGTCTTTTCCGCTTTTGTCAAGCAGTATTATGCCTCGGCCATGTTTGTGCCCCAGACCCTGATGCTGCAGCATATGCCGGAAGATGCCGATCTGATCGCAGACTGGCTGTCTGCCAGGAGAGGGCAGAAGGTTTCTCTGACCATGCCTCAGCGGGGACAGAAGGAGAGACTGGTGGAGCTGGCGGCAGAGAATGCCCGCATCGTTCTGACCAGAGACAAGGAAAAGATCCGGATGGAGCAGGCCAGGACGACCGGCGCAGTCAGAAATCTGGCAGATATGCTGGGGCTGGAAAAAATCAGCCGCATGGAGGCATTTGATATTTCCAATATCAGCGGTGTTGAAACGGTCGGATCTATGATCGTATATGAAGACGGACGGCCCAGACGCAATGCCTACCGAAAGTTCCGCATACGGACTGTCAAGGGACAGGACGATTACAAGTGCATGGAAGAGGTCCTGACCAGAAGGTTTACCCACGGTCTGCGCGAACAGGAGGAGGCTGCGCAGGCGGAAGGCAGTCTCAGAAGCTCTGGTGAAGGATTTGCCGAGTTTCCGGATATCCTGATGATGGATGGCGGCAAGGGACAGGTTCACGTGGCTTTGAATGTCCTGGGCGAACTGGGGCTGGATATCCCGGTCTGCGGTATGGTCAAGGATGACAGGCACCGGACCAGGGCCCTTCT
>CAMMZE010000227.1 GCA_946529195.1 uncultured Lachnospiraceae bacterium | reverse complement strand
GCGTCCTTGATATGCGCCTTGGGAAAGGTGAGGGCATCGGCATTTCCCTCTTTGGCCGCCTTATCAATCTTGGGGCCTCCCGGGTATCCCAGGCCAATGGCTCTGGCTACTTTATCAAATGCTTCTCCCGCCGCATCATCATGCGTGCGGCCCAGGATCTCATATTTTCCGTAATCCGCTACCCGCACCAGGTGGGTATGCCCTCCGGAAACGACCATGCAAAGGAAAGGAGGCTCCAGATCTTTGTTTTCTATATAATTGGCAGAAATATGTCCCTCTATATGATGCACAGGGATCAGCGGTTTCCTGGCCGCGTATGCGATGGCTTTTGCCGCGGATACGCCCACCAGAAGAGCACCGACCAGGCCGGGGCCGTAGGTTACGGCAACTGCGTCGATATCAGACAGCTTTGTTCCCGCTTCGGAAAGAGCTGCTTCTATGACGGGATTGATCTTTTCAATATGGCTGCGGGATGCGATTTCCGGAACTACTCCGCCGAAAACAGTATGCAGACTGATCTGCGAATAGATCACATTAGACAGGACTTCCCGTCCGTTTCGGACTACTGCCGCCGCTGTCTCATCACAGGATGTCTCTATAGCAAGAATCGTCAGGTCTTTTTCCATGTCATTGCTCCTCAAACTGTAATTCCCGGGACTTTCTGTCTTTTCCGGGATGGGTATTCGGGAATATCTTCCGGACATTGTCGATGTATTGTTCCGGCCTGTTCAGTGCCGGACTGTAATGGGTCAGCCAGAGTTCTTTGACATTTGCCGCTTTGGCAAGTTTTCCGGCTTCCTCAAATGTCATATGCTTGTATTTGACTGCGTTGTTGATATCTCCCTTTTCGCAGTACATGCCCTCGCAGATAAAAAGATCTGCTTCTCTGGCATTTTCCACGATGCTGTCGGTCGGCCGGGTATCCGTTACATAGCATACCTTGATTCCTTTTCTGGCCGGACCCAGCACCATATCCGGCGTATAGGTCTTTTCCTCTGTCTGAATGGTCTCGCCCTTCTGCAGACGGTTCCAGTACATGAGCGGAATCTCCTGCTCTTTGGCCCGCTGCACGTCAAAAAGACCTGTCCGCTCAATGGAAACACTGTATCCGTAGCAGGTGATCCGGTGGTTGACACGGAAAGCATCGATCACATATCCATTTATCCGGATCTGCTGCTGGGGAGAGGTCAGTTCGATAAAACGAATCTCAAAAGGGAGCTCCGGCGCGATGACACGCAGAGACCGCACGACCTTTTCCAGCCCCTTGGGGCCGATCATGGTCAGAGGCTCGGTTCTCTCTGCATTTCCCATGGCAAGCAGGATCCCCGGCAGACCGCTGATATGGTCTCCGTGGAAATGCGTGATGCAGATGATATCGATCGGGTTAAAGCTCCATCCCTTTTCCCGGATCGTGATCTGCGTTCCCTCTCCGCAGTCGATCAGAAGGCTGCTCCCGTTATAGCGGAGCATCAGTGATGTCAGCCATCGGTAGGGAAGCGGCATCATACCGCCTGTTCCCAGCAGGCATAAATCTAACATAGTTATTCCTCCAAAGGATTCGCGCGATCTGCGCAGATTTCCTTTTATTTCTGTCCCATTTCCAGCTGCATGACAAGGGCATCTTCTGTAGGGAATTCGTAAAAATTCTTTCGGATCCCGATTTCTGTAAATCCGGTCTTTTCATACAGACGGATGGCAGCCTGATTGCTCCTGCGGACCTCCAGCACCACCCGGATGGTTCCTGCTGCCGCCTCTTCTTCTAGCGCCCAGCCAAGCAGCTCGTCTCCGATCCCCCGCCGGCGCAGCTGCGGATCCACGGCAACATTGACAATCTCTGCTTCTTCGTAGAGCCGCTCAATACAGCAATAGCCCGCGATGGCACCCTCTTCTTCTGCTACGTAGAAAAAAGTATACTCCTGCTGCAAGGATTCCGCAAAGGCTTTGCCTGTCCACTGTCTCCCCTGCAGCGTCTTTTCTATCTCCAGAACACCGGGAATATCGCTGGTCGTCATCTCCCGGATCATGCCTGATTTTTCCTCTTTTCAGCCAGTTCTCTCTCTGCCTGGGAAAGGCGCAGGTAATCCGGCTTGTGATCGCCGGCACTGACAGTCTTTCCTTCCTTATAATACTGAAGGCCAAGAGCACCCAGAGCTGCTGCCCGCTGCATACACAGATGGACCGGCGCGTAGGTGTGATCCACTGTAATCATTTCTTCAATGGTCTTTTTGAAGACCGGCACGCCGTCTCCCAGGAAAATGACTTCTTTTCCGCGCGCGTTGATCTCGCTCAGGATCTCCTCAATTCCTACAGCTCTCTGGGGCAGTACCGTGATCATCCGGTCTCCTTCAAAGCTGTAAAGGCCCGTATAAGTCTGCGCTCTGCGGGCGTCCATGAGGGGACACACCAGTGCCTGGGTTCCAAAAAGATTGTAGGCAATGGCGTCAACCGTCGGCACACTGACAAGAGGCTTGTCAAGCGCCAGGCCCAGTCCTTTGGCCGTTGCCGATCCGATCCGCAGTCCCGTAAAAGAGCCGGGGCCTCCTGACACTGCGATCGCATCGATGTCCTCCAGAGAGACCTCCGTCATCTGCAGCAGAACATCCATCATGGGAAGCAATGTCTGGGAATGTGTTTTCTTAAAATTTGTCGTATACTCTCCGAGCACTTTTTCCTCTGTGA
>CAMMZE010000226.1 GCA_946529195.1 uncultured Lachnospiraceae bacterium | reverse complement strand
CGACTCCGGCATCATACTTCGCCTTGCCGGCCTCATACTCCGCCAGGCCGGACTCATACTGGCTCAAGCCATCTTCATAAGCCTTTTTACCGGCCTCATACTGCGATTTTCCATCTTCATAGTCTGCCTTACCGGCAGCATAAGATGCGGTTCCCTCGGCATACTGCTTTTTGGCGTCTTCCAGCTGACTGCTGCCCGCGGCAAGCTCTTTTTCCGCGTCCGCAATCTGACTCCAGCCATCATCGATCTCTGCCTGGGCATTTTCGATCTCCTGACGCCCATCTGCAATCTCCCGGCGGCCGTCTTCAATCTCTTTCTCCGCATCTGCCAGTTCTTTTTCGCCATCTGCTATGGCTTCGTGCCCATCTGCGATTTCCTTCTCCGCATCCGCCAGTTCCTGTTCACCATCCGCGACTTCCTTTTTGGCGTCTTCGAGCTTTTCCTGCGCCTCCTGATAAACGCTGTCATAGCGGCGGATGACTGCGGTCTCAGCCAGGGCATCCACACGATCTGTGACCTCTTCCACCAGGGCATCGTAGGTCTCCTCAAAGGTCATCTTATCGGACGCCGCCTCCACGCGCAGATAAGCCTCCGTATAAATATCTGTGTCGAACACTTCCGGATCCAGCAGGATAAAGGCGTCAATGGTACCGTCCCCGATGCTGCCCGATCCTCTTGTCAGGTCGATATAATAAGGCAGATAACCGCTGCCGACAATCTTGAAAGTGTCTCGTTTGAGATCCTCTGACAGTTCATTTTTATCACCGCTGTCAAAATGGATCACATCGCCAATCTTCAGGCCCTGTCTGACCAGTTCCTCCTGATCGATAAAGCATTCATCTGCCCTCTGGGGAAGCCTTCCCTCTGCAATGACAGGGTCATTGACATCCTCTGCCAGTCCGATCAGACGGATGACCAGTGTCGAATCGCCTGTCTGCAGCAGCACCTCCTTGGTCTTGCCGCCCCGGGCCAGCATGACGCCGTCTATTTTCCCCAGGTCATCAATGTCTTCCTGCGAAAGACCGAGGGTGCTGACCACACGCACATCCATGAGCCGGTTATCATCATAAAAGCAGTCTGCAGAATATTTCATGTCGCCGCCAGTCGAGCGCAGACCCGCAAAAAAGGCGGTTCCGAGCATGACAATACAGAAGATTGATAAAAATCTTCCTAAATTGCGCCGTATCTCACGAAATAAATCTTTCCAGACTGCTCTCATTTTATGACTACCACTCGATTTCTTCTACCGGAACAGGGTTGGAATTGAGTTCCATACCGGCCACCTTGCCGCTGCGGATCCGGATCACCCGGTCCGCCATGGGCGTCAGCGCGCTGTTGTGGGTAATGACGACCACCGTCATCCCCTTCTGCCTGCACATATCCTGCAAAAGCTTTAAAATCGCCTTGCCGGTCACATAGTCCAGGGCACCTGTCGGTTCATCACAAAGCATCAATTTGGGATTCTTGGCCAGGGCTCTTGCGATTGCCACCCTCTGCTGCTCTCCGCCGGAAAGCTGGGCAGGAAAATTGCCCATGCGGTCACCCAGGCCGACTTCCTCCAGCACCTGAGCCGGATCCATGGGATCTTTACAGATCTGCATGGCAAGCTCTACATTTTCCAGGGCTGTCAGATTCTGCATCAGATTATAAAACTGGAACACAAATCCGACATCCTCTCTGCGGTAGGCAGCCATCTGCCGGCTGCGCAGGCGGCTGATATCCGCCCCGTCCACAACCACGCTGCCCGTTGTCAGCGTATCCATGCCGCCCAGTATATTGAGCACGGTCGTTTTACCTGCCCCGGACGGGCCGACGATGATCACAAACTCACCTTTTTCAATCTCAAAGCTGATCCCGTCGCAGGCCTTGATCTCGACCTCTCCCATCTTATAAACCTTGGTAACATCTGTTACAGAAATATATGCCATCGCTTCTCATCCTCTTTCAGACAAAGCGTTTCAACTCTTCCTGATACTCATAGCCTGCATCCTCCAGAGTCCGGCAAAGGTCCTCTGCCCGGATTCCCAGCTGGACACAGAGTTCTTCCAGCGTCAGGTTCCGGTCCCGGAGCTGGGTATTGATATAGCTGTAAAGCATATTGGGATCTTTTGGAAGCATATCCTCTATCTCCTATTCTAAAGCAAAAAATCCGCCAGGATCAGGTTGCTCACATCCATTCCTCTGCCGGTCAGCATGATCCGGCCATCTTCCTTTTTGAGCAGGCCAAGATCAGTGTAGCGGCTGATCACATCTCCGTAAACGGAATCTATACGGCATCCGAACCGCTCTTCAAAATCGCGGATACTGATACCATCCAGACAGCGAAGGCCCAGAAACATGGTCTCCTCCATCTGCGCCTTGCGGCTGAGCTTCTCGCTCTCTTCCCTGGCGCAAAAGTCCTGTCTGTATACGGCCGGGTCTGACGTATTTCGAAAACGCATATCTCCGATCAGGCTGGCTGCCCCTAGGCCCAGGCCCAGATATTCTCCTCTTCTCCAGTAGACCAGATTGTGCCTGCATTCCCGCCCGGGCAGGGCATAATTGGAAACTTCGTAATGCACATAACCGGCCTGGGTCAGCATCTTCTCCGTCAGATGGACCATTTCCCGCTCATCCTCCTCACCGGGAAGGGACGGCATGCCATCGGTCTTCTCATCAGATTCCGCATCTTCCCCGTAAATCTGCC
>CAMMZE010000225.1 GCA_946529195.1 uncultured Lachnospiraceae bacterium | reverse complement strand
TACTATCTTCAGAAATGATGTGTCGCCTGGGGGGTGACATTTACATTTTATCACAGACCAAGCACCGGCTGTCCGTAATGAAAGAGAGCTTCGTTGATATCCAGGATATCATAGATTCCGTTTTCGATGAAGAAGCGTATGATCACATCAAAGGCTGATGACTCCGAAAATGCGTAGCCGGCTCGCATGAGCAGATCTCTGGTTTCATCATAGGAAAGCTCCATGGCAATGGCCAGACTGAGTACGGTGGTCTTTTTCGGCGCATAATCCGGATCCTTGCGGATCTTGGCAAAATGTCTGCGGTCGATATTGGCCTTATTGTAGACCTCCGGATCCGTCATCCCTTTTTCATCGATCAGGCGCAGAAGCATCTGTGAAAAGGTCTCTGCTCTGCCTTTTACCAGATCATCCAGGGTGCGCGGCTTTGAGGCTGCCGCTTTTGCGGCCGGAGCTGCGCCTGCCGCTTTTTCATACCCTCTGCGGTCTTTTCTCTGCAGTTTTTGGCGTCTTTCTGCCTCTTGGAAAAAGTCAGCGTAATCCCTGCTTTCCGAAGCATATCCCGCCATTTCCTCCCGCACGGTATCCGGCCTCAGGTCGGAATCCCTCTGATAAGAAGGCCTTTTTCCAAGCTCCCTCTGATTGGTCAGCGCGTAAGGATAGCTCTCATCCTTGTCTTCTGTATAGCGGTCATCGATGAATTCTGCATAATGATCGGACAGATACTCTTCCAGGGCCTGGGCAATCTCTTCCCGTACCTTTACCGCCCTGCTGTCGTAGAGCACCAGATATACCGTTAACTCATGCCCTGCAAGGAAATCCCGGATCGCGCTGATCGCGATCTCCATGGCAGCTTCCTTGGGATAGCCGTAGTTTCCTGAGGAAAGAAGCGGAAAGGCGATACTCTCCAGGCCATTGGAAAGGGCCAGTTTCATAGACTCTGTATAGGCGCTGCGCAGGAATATATCTTCTCCATGGCTGCCGCCTCTCCAGCGCGGGCATACTGCATGAATAATGTAGTCTGCTTTCAGCCCGTATCCCGGCGTAATCACGGCTTTGCCCAGTTCACAGCTGCCGATCTCACTGCAGGCCTGCGTCAGAGCCTCTTCTCCAGCCGCCATAAAAATAGCCCTGCTGGTCCCCCTGCCCTGATAGAGCCCTGTATTGGAGGGATTGACAATGGCATCCACATCCATATTGACGATATCGTTTCTTACCATGAGAAATGGCATCTTTCACAGCCTCCCTTCCTTATGATAACTTATTATATCTTTTTTCCAAAATCCCTGCAACCGGGAGGGAGAACGCCATTTCGCCGGTATCCCTCCACCATAGCCAAAAACAGGAAAAATCCGGCATAAGCCGGATTTTTCCATGTTTTCCCGGATGCCTCACAGGGAAGCGTCCATCGTTATTTCATTTTCTCACTTCAGTCCGATCTGGGGAAGCGGCGCGCCGCCCTCGATCATACTGCTTCCGAGAAGAGCGCCTGGGCCCGGCAGAGTGATGCCGAGCGCTTCCCGCAGCACATCTTCAATGGTATCTACAGGAATAATTGTAATCTTCTGTTTGGTCTCTTCCGGCAATTCCTTCAGATCCGGAACATTTTCACGGGGAATCAGGGCTTTGGTAATCCCTGCCCGCTGGGCAGCCAGAAGCTTTTCCTTTAATCCGCCAATCGGCATTACCACGCCGCGCAGGGTGATCTCGCCGGTCATTGCCAGCTTGGGATCGACCTTCTTTCCGGTAAAGAGAGAGGCCAGTGCGGTAAACATGGTGATTCCCGCGGAAGGACCGTCTTTGGGCACTGCTCCGGAAGGCACATGGATGTGAATGTCTCTTTCCTTGAAATTGACCGATGCCAGCGGCAGTCTGGCCTTGAGCAGGCTCAGGGAAATCCTTGCTGATTCCTGCATGACATCGCCCAGCTGACCGGTGAGCAGTACCTGGCCGCTTCCGGGCATGTCCGCCGCCTCGATAAAGAGGATTTCTCCGCCGACCGGCGTCCAGGCCAGTCCTGTAACAACCCCGGGAGGATTATCCTTCTGGGCTGCGCTGTGGAAGGAAATCTTGCGTCCGAGCATATCCTCCAGTTCCTCATGAGAAATCTTTCTGGGCAGCTGGGCTCTTCCCGTCACGATTTCCGCAGAAACCGCTCTTGCAAGGGTCAGAAGAGCCTTTTTCAGACCGCGCACGCCGCCTTCGCGGGTATAATCATTGATGACCTCCCGCAGCGTATCGTCATCGATTTCCATCTGGCCGGGCAGAAGTCCTGTCTCAGACAGTGCCTCCGGCAGAAGGTGTTCTGCTGCGATATGGAACTTCTCATCCTCTGTATAACTGGAAATCTGAATGGTCTCCATACGGTCAAGAAGCGGGGCCGGAATAGAATCCAGGGTATTTGCTGTTGCGATGAAGAATACATCCGACAGGTCATAGGGCAGATCCAGATAGTGATCTGTAAACGTGCTGTTCTGCTCCGGATCCAGCACCTCCAGCAGAGCGCTGGCAGGATCTCCGGAAAAGCCGCCTGTCATCAGCTTGTCTACCTCATCCAGGACCATGACCGGATTGGTTGTGCCGGCCTGTTTGATGCTGTTCAGGATACGTCCGGGCAGGGCACCTACATAGGTCCGCCTGTGTCCGCGGATCTCCGCCTCATCACGGATGCCGCCCAGACTCAGGCGGA
>CAMMZE010000224.1 GCA_946529195.1 uncultured Lachnospiraceae bacterium | reverse complement strand
GAGGCGCTTGCCCAGGCGGAGGCCGTGGCAGTCTATAAGTCTCTGCCTGCGAAGAACGCCCTGCATCTGCGTCTCCTGACAGAAGAGATGATGGGGATGGTACGGGCACTGACCGGAAAGAGGGAGGCTGATTTCTGGATTGAGGATCTGAATGGTTCTTACCAGCTGCATCTGAAGACAGAGACAGCGATGAATACCCTGCTCAGAGAGAAACTTCTGGAGGTGTCAACCAGCGGACAGAATAAAGAAGCGACGACTTTTATGGGAAAGCTGCGGGATATGTTTGAGCGTTCCCTGGAACCGGACGGGACAGGGAGAGACCCGCTGATGCATTCCGGCATGATGACCGGCAGCGGTGTTACGAGTATCGATTCGGCAGCAGCAGGAGTCTGGTCTTTCAGTCTTTACAAGTCGGCTCTGGCCAAGGGCGAAGGCCCGCAGGAAGACTGGGATCAGCTGGAAAAGTCGATCGTGGCCAATGTTGCGGATGAAGTTGAAATCGGTATTAAAGATAACCAGGTTGAGATGGTAATTTACAAGAAGTTCTGATAGGAGGATGCACCAATGACGATCAATGAGAATAAAAATGGTTCTGCGCTTACGATTGCTCTGGAAGGAAGATTGGATACGATGACATCTCCCCAGCTGGAGGAGAAACTGAATGCGTCTCTGGAGGGCGTTACTGATCTGGTGCTGGATCTGGAGAAGCTGGAGTACATGTCTTCCGCAGGCCTGCGCGTTCTGCTTGCCGCACAGAAGCAGATGAATAAGCAGGGAAGCATGAAGGTTACAAATGTGAACCAGATCATTTCAGAGATTTTTGAGGTAACCGGATTCTCCGAGATTCTTACAATTGAATAAATATTCGGAAAAAAGGGTATGAGCCAGCCTGAAGAAAAAGGAGAGAGCCAGAGACAGGGGTCTCTCTTTTTTTAGTTGTGTATAATTCTGTATATCATACATAGCACAGGTTGTTTTTGTATGTTCTGAAAAAAGTTCAATAAATAAGGAATAGACAGGATTTTTGCGCCTAGATGTATTGATTTTTATACAGTGGGTCGATAGACTTTACTATCTGTGCGCGTTATAATGACTCTGTCGTACTATATCCTGCAGGGAAACCTGCGGAGTTAAATAGGTATTTGAGAATATATATGAGGAACTTATGAATTATATAGTCGTAGATTTTGAGTGGAATCAGAGCTCCTACGGCCGTAGAGTGAATCCGCACATCCCCTTCGAGATCATTGAGATCGGAGCTGTCATGCTGGATGAGGATCTGCAGGAAATCGACCGTTACAGTGCAACTGTTCGCCCAAAGGTTTACAAAAAACTGCATTTTATGACCAGGGATCTTACCGGGATCACCCAGGAGGAACTGGATCGGAGCGATCCTTTCCCCTATGTGCTGGTGGATTTCATGCTCTGGTGCGGAGACGATTCTGTCTTCTGCACATGGGGCGGCAATGACCTGGTTGAATTGCAGCGAAACATGAAATTTTACCATCTCGAAGATCTTCTGGAAGGACCTTTCGAGTATTATAACCTGCAGAAAATCTTCCGCGAATTATGTATGCCCGACCAGCAGGCGGCTGCTTTGGAAACGGCGGTTGATTTTCTTCATATCGAGAAGGATCTTCCTTTTCACAGGGCGATCCATGATGCGGATTATACAGCCCGCGTGATGCAGAAGATGGGGGCAGAGAAGATTCAGCCTCTGTATTCTGTAGATTATTATCAGAATCCGAAGACTGTGGAAGATGAGATCTATGTCAGCTATGATAAGTATGCCAAGTATGTCTCCAGAGAGTTTGATTCTCATGACGAGGCCATGTCTGACAAGGAGGTGCGCTCGACCCGCTGCATTAAGTGCGGCTGCAGCGCCCGCAAGAAGATCCACTGGTTTTCCGGAAAGTCCAAGACCCATTTCTGTGTAGCTTTTTGTCCGGAACACGGGTATATCCTGGGCAAAATCCGCTTCAAAAAGCCGGATGACCAGAGAAAATGCTATGTAGTAAAAACGCTGCAGTTCATCAATGAAGACGAAGCTGCAGCGATTCAGAACATGAAAAAAGAAATTGTGAAAAAGAGATGGGAGAAGAGGCACCATCAGTCCGCGTCTTCGCCGGATAAAGAGGATTTATGATTGCTCATAATCCCTGATCGTGTCGCTCAGGTTCTCCAGAAGCAGATCTGTCTTCCCGTAAAAGTCAGGAGCCTGAAGCTTTCCGGCCAGTTTTTTCCGGATGACTTTGAGGGAAGCGATGATCTTGTCTATTTCGGCGATGCCGTGCTTATCCGTCAGGAGGTACTGCATCGCTTTTTGATTGTCATCCTCCGAAATTTTATCGTACATCATCTGAATGTTGGGTTTTTCACCGATGTATCGGAAGGTGATGTTAGGGGATGCGTGGTTTAGGAGATTCTGAATATAGTAGATATCTCCGGTTTCTTTGTAGTATCTCCAGGCAAAGGTCTTGCGCATGGTCTGGGTGCCGATGGATTTGAGGCCTACTGCCAGTCCGGCATTGCGGAATACGCGGTAGGTCTGTTCTCTGGAGAGGGGCTGCAGAGCTCTGGAATAACCTGTGATCAGGTATTCATCGTCCCTGCGTCCTTCGATAAAATCAGCAATGATCTGCTGCAGCTCGGGGCTGATGCGGAAGGACTGCTCGATGCCGCGGGCGCCTATTTTTAC
>CAMMZE010000223.1 GCA_946529195.1 uncultured Lachnospiraceae bacterium | reverse complement strand
CTTCGCCTCAGATGAGGAAGCCAAGGTTCGTTTAAGCTTCGTCTGGGCGTCGGAAAATATCGCCACGAACACGACTGACATTTACGAGGATTATATGCCGGTATTTGCGAAACTCCTGTACGATACAGATGACAAAGTCAGGCTGGAAGCACCAGAGATCTTCCGTGTCCTCGGCAAGCGCAGACCAGAGTTTATCAAACCTTACGTGGAGCAGCTGCGGAGGATATCAGAAACCGATGATAACCGCGTCGTAAGAGTTCATTGCCTGGGAGCAATCAAGTCGTTAGGATCAAAGTAAAGAAGCGGTCTGAATTGCGCCATAATTTACGTGGAAGCTTGTACAGTGCCTCTGAACCATGAACGGGTTGGGGGCATTATTACATTTCGGGGTCTTCTCAAAATCGGTCAATGGCTATATCATGAGGTTGACCGATGCGGTTAACGGAGGTATGAGATGAATTCAAAATTTTATTCCCTACCCCGGGAGAAACAATCAGCGATCCTAAATGCAGGGTTCCATGTGTTTTCTCAGAACAGCTACAAGAAGAGTCCCATGAGCGAGATCGCTGATGCTGCCGGTATCAGCAAAGCTCTGCTGTTCCATTATTTTCATAATAAGAAGGACCTTTACCTTTTTCTCTGGGATACCTGCTGCCGGATCACGGTCGAGGAGATGACCAGAAGCGGCGCCTATGAGCAGACAGATCTTTTTAGAAGCATGGATTACGGCATGCGGGCGAAAATCCGGCTGATGAGACAGTATCCCGATATCGGCGTATTTGCAGTCAGGGCCTTTTATGAAAAAGATCCGGAAGTCAGTGCGGATATTCAAAAAAGCATGGGTCAGTACCTGAACACCCATGCTGCGAAGAAGCTTCAAAAGCTGGATCTGGAAGATTTTATTCCGGGCATCGATCTCCAGATGATGTACAGGGAAATGTACTGGGCCTCCGAGGGGTGTCTGTGGGAATATATTCAGCGCGGGGATATTAACGTTGATGCTATGGAGAAGGACTTCAGAAGACTGTTAGCATTCTGGAAAGGAATCTATCTTCGAAAGAACCGGGAGGGGGCTGAAGATGACAGAGAAGACATTTGAAACGGCTTCCGGGACAATCCATTACTGGACGAACGATATCCATCCTGATAGAAAGACACTGATCTTTCTACCGGGACTTACGGCGGACCATCATCTGTTTGACAAGCAGACCGAAGCATTTGAAAGGGAATACAACCTGCTTACATGGGATGCGCCGGGCCATGCAGCCTCCCGCCCCTTCCGGATTGATTTTTCATTGATGGATAAAGCCGTGTGGCTGCATGAGATCATGACAGGGGAAGGAATTTCATATCCGATACTTGTCGGGCAGTCGATGGGAGGGTATGTTTCCCAATGCTTCATGCAGAAATATCCTGGCGCGGCAGCTGGCTTCCTTTCCATCGATTCTGCACCGCTGAAGCGCAGCTACGTGACGGGAGCGGAGATCTGGCTTTTAAAACGGACTGCTCCGATGTATCGGGCCTTCCCCTGGAAAATCCTGAAACGGCTCGGCGCAAAAGGCTGTGCGGTGACCGCCTATGGAAGAGGGCTGATGGAACATTTTATCGATTCCTACACAAAGGGTGAGTACTGCAGATTGGCAGGTCACGGATTCCGTATCCTTGCCGAGGCCATGGAGGCGGACCTTCCGTATGTGATTGATTGTCCCGCGGTGCTGATCTGCGGAGAGAAGGATCAGGCCGGATCTGCGAAGAGCTATAACCGAAGGTGGGCGAAAAAAGAAGGCCTTCCGATCTATTGGATCGAAAATGCCGGTCACAATTCCAATACGGATCAGCCTGAAAAGATCAACCAGATTATAAGCGGGTTTGTTATGACGCTTCAGGAGGCCTGACCGTGAATACAGAGCTTTTTAAACAGGCGTTGACTAAGTTCTTTGCAGGACTGATCGCTGTCGGATTTCTTGTGTTTCTCCCTGCCTGGACTTTCCGTTATCCCCAGGCTTGGCTTCTGATCATCATTCTCTTTGTACCCATGTTCATCGCAGGACTGATCATGATGAGAAAGAATCCGGAGCTTCTTAAGAAGCGCCTGAATGCAAAAGAAAAAGAATCTGAGCAGCGTTCGGTTATCCTGCTGTCCGGGCTGATGTTTCTTTCTGCTTTCATTTCAGCAGGTTTAAGCTTCCGTTTTCAGTTCCTGATGCTGCCATGGGCGGTCAGCGTCACAGGGGCCATTATATTTCTGGAGGCCTATGCATTTTACGCAGAAGTACTGCGGGAGAATACTTATCTTTCCCGGACAATCGAAGTTCAGGAAGATCAGAAAGTGATCGACACCGGTCTTTACGGCGTCGTCCGGCATCCGATGTACATGGCAACGGTGTTGCTGTTCCTTGCCATGCCACTGGTTCTGGGCTCAGTACTGTCATTGGTTATTATGCTTGCCTACATTCCCATTATTGTAAGGCGCATCCGGAATGAAGAAGAAGTGCTGACCGAAGGATTGGCCGGATATGCAGAGTATAAAAGGAAAGTAAAGTACAGGCTGATCCCGTTTGTCTGGTGATATAAAGGAAGAATCCAAAGAAACTGGCGGTTTCGTGGCAGAGGATTCCAAAGGGGACAGCATCCCTTTTGGCATACGACTTTGCTGGCAAAGTCTAGTGTGTTATACCTTTATGAAGCAGACCGAATAC
>CAMMZE010000222.1 GCA_946529195.1 uncultured Lachnospiraceae bacterium | reverse complement strand
TGATTCCTGTGATTACATTGCTTCCAATATAGACTTTGATGAAAACGGCAATCCGGTTTTTGATGTAATCTGCCGCGGAACAAAGCTCTGCCGCGCCCATCTGCGCATTCCCGGTGTGCACAATATCTATAACGCCCTGGCTGCGATTGCAGTTGCAGATGAACTGGAGATCTCCATGGAGGCTGTACAGGATGGTCTTGATCATTTCACCGGCACAGACCGCCGCTTTGAGCACAAAGGATTTGTCGGCGGTGTTGAGATCATCGACGACTATGCGCATCATCCGACAGAGATTGCCGCGACTCTGGAAGCGGCCCGCAGATATCCTCACCGGTCGATCTGGTGTGTATTCCAGCCGCACACCTATTCGCGCACACTTTCTCTGAAAAAAGAGTTCGCAGAGGCACTCTCTGCTGCGGATCATGTCGTTCTTGCCAAGATTTATCCGGCACGTGAAGAAGATCCCGGTACCATCAGCAGCGGTGAGATTCGTGCCCTTCTTGAGGATATGGGATGCGACGCCTATTATTTTGATACTTTTGAGGCCATTGAAAAATTTTTATTAAAAAAATGTGTCCACGGCGATCTGTTGATAACTATGGGAGCCGGAAACATTGTAAACATAGGCGAAGACCTGCTGAAATAATACTTATCCACTTTATCCACCGATTTTTACCTGTTTCACAGGCTTAAAACGGTGGATAATTTTTTTGATGGAAAATCCCCTTTTTCGGGCAAATTTACATTTTTATCCACATTTCAACAAATGGGGGCTGTTTTTTATCCACCTCCAGGCCGGCTCCTGTCCCTATTCCCAGGCTCGGATAATTGTGTTATACTGTAGTCCCTACGGCAGATTTGTGCCGTGACAGTGCCGTCTCCCTCTGCGGAGCGTGCCTTGATGACTGCGTATATACTTTCAGATATCCGAGGTTAACATATGACAAACCCTATCACACTTACCACTTCTGTTTTGGGAGATAGTACTACGATTCCCAATACATTTTTCGATTTCTATCTTCCGCGCGCTGCAGGAGAGTTTCTTAAGATCTACCTCTACCTGCTCCGCTGGCAGCCAGTCAGGGATCACGAGCTTTCCATCGGAAGCATCGCTGATTTCTTTCACCTGACAGAGGGAGATGTTATCCGGGCTTTCCGCTACTGGGAAGGAGAACACCTTCTTGCCATGACCACAGATGAGAACGGTCTCATCCTGTCAATCTGCCTGAACCCGTCTGGTGAGGCTGTTTTTTCAGACGTGCAGATTACGCCTGTTACGGAAGATGTCCCTGTAAAGGCTGCTGCCTTTGATCCGGAGCCGGAGCTGCCGGCCGGGGATGAGCTTCCCTTGATCATCGAGCAGTATCTGGGGCGTCCGCTCAGCCAGTCCGATCTTTCTAAAATCCGCTACTTCCATGAGGATCTGGGATTTCCCTGCAGCCTGATTGAGTATCTCTTTGAGTACTGTGTTTCCGGCGGACATGTAGACATGCGTTATATCGAAGCCGTAGCCCGCAGATGGTCTGAGCAGAATATACGGACCGTCGAGGAGGCTAAGTTTGAATCTGAGATGCACCGATCTTCAAGCTACGCAATCATGAAAGAGTTCGGTCTTGGAGGCCGCAGTCCTGTCCCCGGTGAGATGCTTTACATCCGCAAATGGGTTCGCAGCTACGGCTTTTCGACGGAAGTGATCTGTGAAGCCTGCCGCCGTACGATGATGAATATCCATGTCCCCAGCTTTGAGTATGCTGACCGCATCCTTGTCTCCTGGAAAGAGGCCGGTCTGTCTTCTCTGGAAGAGATCGAGGCTGCAGACAAGATTCGAAGCGCTCAGAGCAGGAACAAAAGTGTTCCTGTACGCAAAAAGGCTGCCCAGCCAGCTTCTGCAGGCAACCGCTTTCACAATTTTCATCAGCGGAACAACGATTACGGCGACCTGCAGAAAAGATTTCTCGAGAAACAGAAAGCTGTCAGGGATACAGACGATCCGTGACCTGAAAGGATTATACAACTATGTATCTGAAAAACTCACAATATCAGGAGATCCTTCGTCTCTATGATGAAAAACAGGCCCGCCAGAGACGCCTGCTGGAGCAAAGACGAAGGGAGATTTTTGAAAAACTCCCGGAGTATGCACATCTGGAGGATGAGATCACCAGCCTCTGGGCTGCAGGAGCACGCGGCGCAGCGCGCCGTGATCCGGCTGCTTCTCCAGAGAAGATCAGTGAAAAGGTCCATCCGCTGATCCTGCGGCAGCAGCAGATCCTGGTTGGGGCCGGCTATCCTTTGGATTATCTGGAGCTTCAATATGATTGCTCCCTCTGTCATGATACCGGCTTTATTGACGGAAAGAAATGCAGATGCTTCACCGCCGCCGCTGCTGATCTGCTGCAGCGGGATTCCAACCTGCAGGAAATCCTGCAAAAGGAAAACTTTGACACTTTCCATCTGGATTTTTATTCTGATCAGACAGATCCCTCGCTTGGCATCAGTCCCCGTGACAACATGAAGGCGGTGCTGGACACCTGCCGCCAGTTTATCCGGGACTTTGACGAAAAGGGAGGAAGCATCCTCCTCTGCGGAGATACAGGTGTCGGAAAGACTTTCCTGATCAACTGCATCACCAGAGAACTTCTGAACTCTGCCCATTCCTGCATCTATCTCACCGCTCCCCAGCTGGTCGAGATCCTGCAAAACAGTG
>CAMMZE010000221.1 GCA_946529195.1 uncultured Lachnospiraceae bacterium | reverse complement strand
CCTACCACGAGATCGGTCACGCCCTGGTGGCGGCGCTCCAGTCCAATTCCGCGCCGGTGCAGAAGATCACCATCATCCCCCGCACCTCCGGCGCCCTGGGCTACACCATGCAGGTGGAGGAGGGCGAGCGCGTGCTGCTGTCCCGGGAAGATGCCCTGAACCGGAGGATGAACGGAGAGGCCCTTCCTGCTCCGGCCGATGCATCGGATGCATTTGCCCAGATTCTTTTAAAAGCCTGCGCTTACTATCCCCAGGACCGGTATGCATCGGCGCAGCATCTGAAGAATGACCTGTTTAGGCTGCAGAAGGGCAGCTATAAAAAGAAAAGAAAAAGCACCCCGAAATACGGGAAACGGACAAAGGCCTTTTACCTGAAAGGAGCCGTGATACTGCTCCTTGTGATGATCCTGGCAGGAGCGGCAGCCGGATCGGTGCAGCACGCCTGGCGGGAGCACTTTGTGGATCTGTGCGACCCCGGCATCAAGGCGCAGATCCGGGAAGACTATGGATACAGCTCCAGGGCAAGATTAAACGGAAACGGAGTCCTGTATATTGAGTCCAATGAAGACCTTTTATGCACCAGAGAATCCGCCGCATTTCCGTGGATAAACCATAAGCAGGATATCAGAAAGATTGTGTTCGGAGAAGATGTGACAGCAATTCATCTGACAGAAGAATACATGTTTTATTATGAAGGCGAAGATCCTCTGTATTGGGGCCTCAACGGCTTTAAAAACGAGATTCATACTCTGGACAGAACATATGCTGATGAAGACAGCTGGTACAGGATGAGCAGTGAAATGTTTTCTTCCTGCAGGAACCTTTCCCAGATTGTGATAAACAGCCCGTCCCTTCAGCTTTATGAGAATGATCCTTTCAGAGGCGATAGTTCCTTAAGCCTGATTTCCTGCCGGCCGGATGCAGATATACAGACAAACGGGGAAATCTTTCTTGATACAGCCTGGATAAAGGAAGAGGGATACCGGATGCTGGGGACCACCCTGATCCGCTACAATGGCCGGGCAGAGGTGCTCGATGATATGCCTGAGAACATAAGGAGGCTGAATAGTAACTGTATCAGAAAGAATGATACGATTAGGAAAATCTATCTTCCCCGTGGGCTTGTCTATATTGACGAAGGGGCATTTGGCCAGTGCAGCGCCCTGGAAGAAATCCAGATTCCTCAAAGTGTGGAACAGATGGATTTAAATGTTTTTGCTTCATGCAACGTTCTCAGAAAGATCACGCTCCTTCCCGGGAACCAGGCCTGCGTGATGGATAACGGCGTCCTGTACAGTGCGGACAGGACGCAGCTTTTCTGGGCCCCGCCGGAGCTGGAAGGAGAATTCAGGGTCCCGGATACGGTAGTATCCGTTGGGATCTCGGCTTTTGATCAGTGTGATGCGCTGACCAGTCTGATATATCCGGACACTTGCAGTCTTGAAGGCAGACTGATTTTTCCGGGGGATTCCCCCTTACTGCGCCGTGTGACAATTCCGGAATCAAATCCTTCTTACAGCATGGAGGAGGGCATGATCTACAATGAGGAAGGGACGACCCTCTGTTTCTGCCCGCGCGATTATAAAGGAGAGTTCGAAGTCCCTGACGGTGTCACCGGCATTGATGATTACACCTTTGCCTACTGCAAAGACTTGACAGGGATCCGGTTTTCCGACACCTGCACCCATCTGATGACAGGGGCCTTCAAAAACTGTACAGGGCTCACGAGCATCGTACTGCCGCAGTCCTTCCGGTCCTGGTTGACCTGCTTCATCGCAAACGACGTCTTTGCCGGCTGCGACAATCTGACAGACATCTATTATGAGGGAAGCCGGAAAGAATGGGAAGAGATGATGTCCCACATGCCCGACAATACCGGGATCGATGAGGCGAAGATGACCATACATTATATGACTGAGGAGGGGGAATGAAAGTGAAGTTTGGTCAGGTGCAGTTTGCGAAAAACGTGATCAGAAGAGATTCTTAAAACAAATGACTTTGACGGATTGATACATCATCGACCAGCAGACAGCGGCAGAGCTTATGACAAGCTCTGCCGCTGTTTTCTGTACACATTTTTTCTGTATGGGACAGTGCAGAGCCTTTCCCTGTTTCGTCAGGAAGTGCTCTGCATAAGTGGGCCAGCCTGATCGCGGACGTTGGCTTTTACAGATTTGGGAAATGAACGTGATACAATGACAATGTATAGTAATTATGTGGACATATCGATGAAAATGAGCGGGGATTTTGGGCAGATTACCAGTGAATGCCAGATCTGTCAACTCCAGGCAGACAGAAAAGACTTTCGGGGATTCTGCCCGGTCAAACCAGTGAGAGGAGGAGTGATGAGAGTGTAGCTGTCGTTGACACAAATGGGATAGTAACTGCTGTTGGCGCAGGTGAAGCGATTCTCAGTGTTATGGAAAAAGATCAGAAGCTTGTACTTAGTAAACTGATCGTAACACTTTCGGACAAAGATAAGGCCAGGGCGGAAGAGGAAGCAAAAGCTAAAGCAGAGGCAGAGGTAAAGGCCAGAGCAGAAGCGGAAGCGAAAGCCAAAGCGGAGGCGGAAGCAAAAGCTAAAGCAGAGGCGGAAGGCAATGCAAATACGGAGACAGCTTCACTGATCGAGCAGGGTAAGGTCTATACTGTCGGTAAGTATCAGTATAAGGTTACTAATACAGATGCTTCAGGCAATGGGACTGCAGT
>CAMMZE010000220.1 GCA_946529195.1 uncultured Lachnospiraceae bacterium | reverse complement strand
CAGCTGCCTCAGTCGCTGCTTCTGTAGCCGCTGCCTGGGTCTCCTTGCTGGAAGATGAGCCGCAAGCTGCCATGGAAAGTGCCATAGCACCGATCATAAGTACCGCAAAAATCTTTTTCTTCATTGTTCCATCCCTTTCGTACTTGTAAAGTAAGATAAATTATTTAGAAATCACTCTAGCATATTAAAGTGGTAATGTCAAGTCAAGACTCGGGGGCGCTGACCGGAAGTATCCTCTGAATGCGTTTGAAATCTGCGCCCGTCATGCTCTTTCCGCGCCAAACACCTGATCGCAGAATCGCACAGTCGCCATGGCGTCTTTCGCATAGCAGTCCGCGCCGATCCGGTCGGCATATTCCTGTGTCAGGACTGCACCGCCCACCACAACCTGCGTATCCGGCTTCTTCTCCCGCAGCTGGCGGATGGTCTCCTCCATGCTGACCACGGTGGTCGTCATCAGGGCAGACAGGCCCACCAGGCGGATGTTTTCTGCGATTGCAGTCTCCACGATGGCCTCGGGCGCAACATCTTTCCCCAGATCCAGCACTTCATAGCCATAGTTTTCCACCATGACCTTGACAATATTCTTGCCGATATCGTGGATATCTCCCTTGACGGTAGCCAGAATGACTCTTCCTTTTTTCTCCTGTGTCTGTCCCTGCATGGCCGCCTTGATGACCTCAAAAGCGCTCTGCGCCGCTTCTGCCGCCATCAGCAGCTGGGGCAGAAACAGGATTCCTTTCTCAAAATCCTTCCCTACCTGGTCCAACGCCGGAATCAGGTCCTCATTTACGATCTCCATGGCCTGCCGCTGCGCAAGCGCCTCCCCGGCCGCCTTTGCGGCCTGCCCTGCCATGCCGCGCAGAACGGCCTCTTTCAGAGCCTGCTTGCTGTCCCGGCCTGTCTCCGTCCCTTTTCCGGCGGATGCGGCCTGACCGCCTCCTTCAGGGCCTGTCAGCATACCGGTCCCCTTATAATCCGCATAAGCCCCGATAAAGCCTTTAAAATTCTCATCCTGACCGGTCAGCGCCAGAAATGCTCTGAAAGCCTGCATCATGGACGCATTATTTGGATTGATGATGGCACAGGAAAGTCCGGCCGCCAGTGCCATTGTAAGAAAATGAGCATTGAGGATCTCTCTGGCCGGCAGCCCGAAGCTGATATTGGAAACGCCCAGTATGCTGTAACCGCCCAGTTCCTCCCGGACTCTGCGAATGGTCTCCAGCGTCGCAAGCGCAGATTTCGGGTCAGAGGATACCGTCATGGCAAGGCCGTCTATGACAATATCTTCGCGGCCGATCCCGTATTTCTCCGCCTCCGCATAAATCTTCCGGGCAATTCTGATCCGCCCGTCGGCGTCTCCCGGAATCCCGTCTTCATCGAGCGGAAGGGCCACGATCAATCCTCCGTATCGTGCTGCCAGAGGAAATACCATATCCATGCTCTCCTGCTTGCCGTTCACGGAATTGATCATAGCCTTTCCGTTGTAGAGCCTGAGGGCTTTTTCCATGGCAGCGGCATTTGTACTGTCGATCTGCAGCGGCAGGGCTGATACGCTCTGCAGCTTGCTGACCACGGAAGCGATCATTTCCGCCTCATCGATCTCCGGCAGCCCGACATTGACGTCTAAGATATCAGCGCCGGCATCCTCCTGCTGCAGCCCCTGCCCAAGAATGTAATCATACTCTTTGTCCCGCAGGGCCTGCTTAAATCTCTTCTTTCCGGTAGGATTGATGCGCTCGCCGATTACGACCGGCTTCTCTCCGATCACAACCGCCTGCGAAAAAGAAGAGACCACACTGCGGTGCTTTTTCACGACCGGGAGCAGCGGCATAGCGGAAACTCTTTCCATCGTTCTGCGTATATACTCCGGCGTTGTTCCGCAGCATCCGCCTGCGCCGCGCACGCCAAGCGCCGCGATCTGCGCCATATACTCTGCAAACTCCTCCGGCCCCACATCATAAAGGGTCTGCCCCTTTTCCACTCTGGGCAGTCCGGCATTGGGATTGACGATAACCGGCAGAGAGGAACACTGAGCCAGTCTTTCGACGATCGGCAGCATCTGCTGCGGTCCCAGACTGCAGTTGATTCCGATGGCGTCCACCCGAAGTCCCTCCAGCATGGCGGCCATAGACTCCGGCGTACCACCGGTCAGCATCTTTCCATTCTCATCAAATACCATGGTGACAAAGACAGGCAGATTACAGTTTTCCTTCGCCGCAAGCACCGCTGCCTTTGCCTCATAGGAATCATTCATGGTCTCAATCAGAACCAGATCCGCTCCTGCTCCGGCACCGATGCGCACCACCTCTCCAAACAAAGAAACTGCGTCTTCAAACGCCAGATCACCCATAGGCGCAAGCAGCTTGCCGCTCGGTCCGATGTCCAGCGCTATGTAGGCGTCCTCTTCTCTGCCGCAGTCTTTGCGGGCCTGTTCTGCCAGCCGGACCCCCTGCACAATAATCTCTTCCAGCGTGTCCGGATACTTCAGACGGTTTGCGCCGAATGTATTTGCATTGAATACATGAGAACCCGCCTGCAGATAGCTGCGGTACAGCGTGCTGATTTCTTCGGGATGTGTCAGGTTCCAGGTCTCCGGCAGCTCACCGGGCTTCAGGCCCAGCGACTGCAGAATGGTCCCCGTTCCTCCGTCGAAAAAGATCCACTCCTTCTGCATTCTCTCCAGTATTGTCATGGTCATTCCTCTCCATA
>CAMMZE010000219.1 GCA_946529195.1 uncultured Lachnospiraceae bacterium | reverse complement strand
TGCGGAAGCAAACGGTCCAGTGAACCGTTTGCGCCGACGTGGCCTGAAAGGCGGCTGAGCCGCCGGCGGGATTCCCGCCTGGTCCACTAAAAAAGGAGAGCGAAAGCTCTCCTTTTTTAGTGTGATGATATCGTATATATTATTGTTCAATATTCAGCGGTGAGTAGCCGTATCCGTTGACCAGTGCCTCGATGGGGACTCCCTGCTTGCACAGAGGGCATTCCTGCGGCGATGTGGAGTAATAGCCGGGCAGGTCTTTGTCATCGAAAAGGGTGTAAATCTTATAATCACCGATCTCATTTATGGTGGAGAAGATGGATGCTACGCCAGCTACTGTACCGCCATAATATTCGATGCATTCTGCCATGCGCAGGACGGTATCACCGGTTGTGATACTGGGCACCAGAATCAGGACCTTTTTCCCTTCTACGCAGAGACGGGTATTGGCCCGGAACATGTATTGACGGATCCGGTTTTCTTCCGGGCGGACTACATACATGGTCTCATGCATATTGGCCGTATAGAAGTCACCTTTTTCCAGTTCTTCACCGAGAAAAGCCCCGAGTACTTCCGTGCCTTCCAGACAGCAGATGGTATCCACTTCGACAACATGATAAAGAAGCTTCTGCCGCAGAGCTCTTGCGGATTCCTTCGCTTCTCCGATACGGATCTTGATTCTGGTAATGTCAATGAAATAATTGATATGAGAATTACTGGTGGCGAAATGTCCCCTGGCAGCATTCAGCAGGATGCTTCGGTCATTTCTGGAATAATACTTGATCAGTTTGTCTTTGATCTGAGCCATAGGTACTGCTCCTTCCGTACTATTTATGCTTTTTTTAGTATACTACAAAATTTCTTCTTTTCATAGGTGAAAAATAGAGTATAATATTATGGATAATTTGAATGAATAAGAAAAAGATGGAGGAATGAATGGAAATTATGACGAAGAAACCGGTTAAGATCGTAGAGACTGTCCTCCGTGACGCACAGCAGTCTCTGATCGCGACCCGCATGCCGATCGAGCAGATGCTGCCTGTCATTGATACAATGGACCAGGTCGGCTACCATGCTGTTGAGGTCTGGGGCGGGGCGACATTTGATTCCTGTCTCAGGTTTTTGCATGAGGATCCCTGGCAGCGGCTGAGGACTCTCAGAGACGGCTTCAAGAATACGAAGCTGCAGATGCTATTCCGGGGACAGAACATCCTTGGCTACAAACCTTATGCTGACGATGTTGTTGAATACTTCGTACAGAAGTCAGTAGCCAACGGTATTGACATCATCCGTATTTTTGATTGTTTTAATGATGTCCGCAATCTGAAGACATGTGTGGATGCTTCTAAAAAGGAAGGAGCCCATTGTCAAGTTGCCATGTCTTACACACTGGGAGAAGCCTATACATTGGAGTATTGGGTGAATCTGGCCAGAAAGCTGGAGGATATGGGAGCGGACTCACTCTGCATCAAAGATATGGCAGGTCTGCTTCTGCCTTATACGGCAACAGATCTGGTTAAGGCATTAAAAGAAAATGTCAGCATCCCCATTGAACTGCACACACATTATACTTCCGGCGTGGCATCCATGACCTGCCTGAAGGCAGTCGAGGCAGGTGTTGACATCATAGACACAGCGATTTCACCGTTTGCGCTGGGTACTTCTCAGCCGGCGACCGAGGTTATGGTAGAGACCTTCAAAGGAACCCCCTATGATACAGGACTGGACCAGGAACCTCTGTCCAAGATCGCAGACCATTTCCGCGCTTACAGAGAAGAGTGCCTGAAGAGCGGTCTCATGAATCCCAAGAACCTGGGCGTAGATATCAAGGCATTGCTCTATCAGGTACCGGGCGGCATGCTGTCCAATCTGACCAGTCAGCTCAAAGAGCAGAATGCGGAAGACAGATTCTATGAGGTTATGCAGGAAGTACCGCGCGTCCGCAAGGAACTGGGACAGCCGCCTCTGGTAACACCTTCTTCCCAGATTGTCGGTACCCAGGCAGTTATGAATGTCCTGATGGGAGAACGCTACAAGGCAGTTACCAAAGAGACCAAGGATATTCTCCTTGGCAGATATGGCCAGACCGTCAATCCTTTTGACGCAGAGCTTCAGAAAAAAGTAATCGGGGATGAAACGCCCATCACCTGCAGACCTGCTGACCTTCTGGATCCTCAGCTGCCGGAGATGGAGAGAAAAGTGGCTCCCTACAAGAAAACGGAAGAAGATGTGCTCAGCTATGCACTTTTCCCGCAGGTTGCAGAAGATTTCTTCAAATGGAGAGCCGAGCAGGAAAAGGTAAATGAGGAGATTGATCCCGACGAACTGACCGCGATCCTGATCGCTGCCGCTCTGACAGCGGCCTGCGACTGATTACGGCAGGTTTGGGAAAGGAGCAAGCAATCGATGATAAAAAGAATGAAAGCAGCTCTTATCCTGCTGGCAGCTGTTTTGCTCGTCTTCGCTATGCCATCAGCGGCATTTGCCTCGGAGGAGGACGGATTTGAGGAGCAGCAGCTGAAGGAGACAGCTGCGGTCGTGATGGAAACGGTCATGGGCGTCTGTTCCGATGAAGCCAGCTATCAGGAAATCATGGGATACAGGGAGTCTCAACTGGATTTCATATTGATTTCCGGCGGCTATCCGGTCACAGCGGAAGATTTTAAGAATCTTCTGACTTCCTGGAAAGCAGCCCAGGAAGAGTGCGGCGCCTATGCTGAGACAAATGATCTGTCTACAGTTCTGGATTCTTTTACTGCAGAGAAGACGGCTGATGGTA
>CAMMZE010000218.1 GCA_946529195.1 uncultured Lachnospiraceae bacterium | reverse complement strand
TTTACCGAGTCTTAATACAACAGTTCCTCTTATCAAGAGAAAAAGGGATGCGGTTCTCCTTACAGAGATCACCGCATCCCTTTCTGTTTTACTGTTTTCGCAGCTCTTTGGCTGAAGGAAATCCGTATTTGCTTTCGGCATTCCAGACTGCCCGTTTAATGGCCTCGCTGATCACTTCCGCAGCCAGCAGTCCTACGACCTCACGGTCAGCAATCACATCGCCTACAGAGAGCGCATATATGGTATCTCCGTCATAAGAAGTATGGACCGGGCGAATGGATCTGGCATAGCCGTCATGTCCAAGTCCCGCAATCTTACAGAGAGACCCTTTATGGAATCTGGCATTGGTCATAATCACGCCGAGAGTCGTATTTTCTACAAAACGGTTTGTTACGGCCTCAATGCTCTTTCTCATCTCCTCGGGGGAATTGGCAAAAGCTGTCCGGTCCGGAGTCAGCATCCCGGCAATCCGCTCCCCGCTCTTCCAGTCAAAGATATCTCCAAGAGCATTTAAGGCGACCACTGCTCCAATCTTCAGTTCGCCGATCTGGACTGCGCAGGAACCCATGCCGGTCTTCATGCACCGGTCCATGCCGCCCAGCTTGCCGACCGTCGCGCCGCAGCCGGCCCCATAATTGCCGTCCCTGTAATTGGGATCTTCAAAAGCTCTTCTGGCAGCCTCATAGCCCATGGCCTCATCCGGATACACATCCGGTCTGGCAACTGTCAAGTCAAAGAGGTCTGACTGAACGACCAAAGGTACTTTTGTCACACCAACGTCAAAGCCGATATCCCGCTCCTGCAGATACTTCATCACGCCGCCTGCCGCAGACAGTCCGAAGGCACTGCCGCCGGCCAGAACCACACCGTGAATCCGCTGTGCAGCTGCCATGGGGTCCAGCAGAGTTGTCTCTCTGGAAGCAGGACCCCCTCCCCGGACATCCATGCCCGCGTGCATGCCACGGTCATTGATAAACGCTGTACATCCGGTGCCAGCTTCCTCATTTTCCACCTGTCCGATCCGGATCGGACCGATCTCGCTTAAAGATATCTCTTTCATCTAAAAACCTCGCTGTTTCCCGGTCTGATTTTCTTTTCCCAGGCCTTCATTCATTATATAGTATTCTAATAAACGCAGGACATAATCCGGGGCATGGCGAATGCCCCGTTCCCAGTCAGTTACCGTGCGATATGGAATCTGAAAATAATCACAGAACTCTTTCCGGTTCATGCCGGTACTTTCC
The DNA here is from genome assembly GCA_946529195.1 of uncultured Lachnospiraceae bacterium. The sequence goes on along the minus strand of CAMMZE010000218.1, from coordinate 1,538 downwards.
CGCAATTCTTTGATTTTTGTTTTGCAATCCATTTCTGTCCTCCATATATGTTTTTCTTACCGGATGATTATGCAATGCGTCAAGTCTGTTTACTCTTCTGTGCGGCACATATAGATGTATTTCATCGTCCAGTCTTCATCCTGGTAATGTCCGTAGTAATTCATGGGACACCCATCACTGATATCGTCCGCAATTTCCAGAATGACATCAGAAAGTTCCAGGTCTTTTTTCCATTTGTCTTCTATAGCCTGATAGCCCAGAAGGGCTCCAAGGATATTTCCAGTCACAGCGCCGGTGGAATCGCTGTCTCCGCTGTGGTTTACTGCTGCAATGATACCAGCAGAGAAATCATTCTGATATTTCAGTGCGCAGTAAAGAGCGATGCCCAGTGTCTCCTCGCCAACCCAGCCCTCGCCGAGCTTGTGAATATTGGCAAGATCATCATCGTCATTCTCCGACAGCATGACAGCAAGGTCTATGATTTCGGTCAGCTGATCCAGATGAGAATCTCCTGCAAAGATCCTGGCTGCGGTATCTCTCGCTTCCAGAACGATCTCTTTGAGTGACTGTTTCTCTCCAGCCGGCGGAAATACGATCCGGTTGATCACATGAACCAGTACGGCGGCCGGCATATAGCCCAGAGAGTTGCCATGGGTAATGGCCGCCAGCTGAGCGCCTTCCATATCCAGCTGATCTATATCCATCTGATAGTAAAGGGCGATCGGTGCGACACGCATGATACCGCCGCATCCCTTGCTATTATTGCGCTTTGCCTTTACATAGTCTTCAAAGCTTTCCCCGTTCTTTTCCTGCATCATGGCAGAAAGACAGGTATTTCCCGGCGCCCTTCTGGAATAGAGCTCCGGTACATCCAGAAGCCAGGAGTAACCCCCGTCTTTTGTATTTCTCTGATGGCGGCTTACTTCCTGCATGGAAGACTCCTGCGTCATCAGCCAGTCCAGATAAGCCCTGGCTACAGCATATCTGGGCAGGACCTCTACATCCTTCATGGCCTGATAGGTATCTCCCGCCAGAATTCCATTGGCCGTAAAGAGGGTCATCTGAGTATCATCTGAGATCAGAGCCTTCCCGGTCCGGGAATTCTTTTCATATTCTGTGATTCCCTGTTTGCCGTATCTGTCAAATATCTCTCCCTCATACATAAACTCCACAGGATAACCAAGTGCGTCACCGGCCGCTCCTCCCAATAAACATCCACGTACTATATCCTGACGGGCCTGATCCTCTTCCGGGCTGCTTGCCGGTTTCTGAAACATTTCTAACATAAGATCTTTTTCCATTATAGTACCTCCCTGCAATCTCTGCTTGTTATATCGTAAATCTTTTCCCATGTCCAGTAAATTGTTGTCACTATAATACATGGTTATATTTTAGTCGAAAAAGGCCTCCTCATCAAGACTGCAAAATCAGGTTCACGACCAGCCCGCACAAGAAGGAAAAGAGCATCACAAATAGAATATAGAGTGCAAACCTTTTCCACCCCATTGCGATTTTCAGCGCACCGAGGTTGGTGATTT
>CAMMZE010000217.1 GCA_946529195.1 uncultured Lachnospiraceae bacterium | reverse complement strand
AGATGAAGTTGAAGTGACCTTCCACAAACAGGGAGACCGCTATGTCTTTGACAGTATCATCAATCATACGGCGCCCAATGCCATCGTCATGACCGGTATCGTGCTCGGAATCGAAGAGGACCAGATGAATATCCGCGCAGAAGGGGCGAATATCACCATCTATTTCAAGGACAAAAAAATCGTACCCTCCGACATTGCCAATGTTTCGGAAGGAGATGAGGTCAGAGTGACCTTCCATGAGGAAGACGGCGAATACGTATTTGACAAAATAAATGACTGGACACCGCAATAGTATCCCAAATCAATCATGACCAGCTAAAATGACAGGCAGGCGCATATTCTGACTAAGATTTTCAGAATGTGTGCCTGTTTTGTGGTATACTAGGAGACAAATACAGACGATTTGAGGAGGAAAAAAATGAAGCAGCAGAGAATCGGCCGCGTGCTGGCTGAGCTTGAAAAAATGGGCCTGCAGCAGATGCTGATCACAGACCCCATGTCGATCTATTATCTGACTGACGTTTACATCCTGCCATTTGAGCGTTTTTACGGACTGTATATCAATACAGAGGGCAGAAATGTCCTGTTTCTGAATAAACTATTCACCATCCCGGAAGGCGTGGATGCTGACAAGGTCTGGTATTCGGATACCGATCCGGTCATGGATTACGTGGCTGCATGCATCGATCCCGCTAAGACCCTGGGTGTGGATAAAGATCTGCACGCCCGCTTCCTGCTCCCTCTCATGGAGAAAAAAGCAGCAGCAGGCTTTGTCAATTCCTCACTGGCCGTTGACCTGACCAGAGGCATCAAGGATGAGGAAGAACAGGAGAAGATGCGGATCGCTTCCGCCATCAATGACCAGGCCATGGACAAGTTTAAGGGACTGATCCACGAGGGCGTGACCGAGAAGCAGGTTGCAGACCAGATGCTGCAGATCTATCTGGATCTGGGGGCTGACGGCTATTCCTTCACTCCCATCGTATCCTTTGGAGCCAACGCGGCAGATCCCCATCATGAGCCGGATGACACTGTCCTCAAGGAAGGCGACTGCGTGCTCTTTGACGTGGGCTGCATCAAGGACGGCTACTGCTCCGATATGACCAGAACATTCTATTATAAATATGCGGATGACCACTGCAGACAGATCTATGACCTGGTCAGAAAGGCCAATGAATCCGCAGAAGAAAAGATCCGTCCGGGTATTCCCATCAAAGAACTGGACAATACAGCACGCGATATCATCAGCGAAAAGGGATACGGAGAGTATTTCAATCACCGTCTGGGCCATTTTATCGGCCTGAGCGAGCATGAGTACGGCGACGTTTCGGCTGCAAACGAGTGGCCGGCCCAGCCTGGCATGATCTTTTCCATCGAGCCCGGCATCTACCTGCCCGGGGATACCGGCGTCCGGATCGAAGACCTGGTTCTGGTGACCGAAGACGGCGTGGAAAGACTCAATGTATATCCGAAGGAGCTGCAGATCATCGACTGACCCCATACAGGAGGGAGACTGCTATGAGTTTCTATGTAATGAGCGACATTCACGGAATGTATGACAAATACACCGCCATGCTGAAAAAGATCCGCTTTTCGGACAGCGACATGCTCTTTGTGCTTGGCGATGTGCTTGACCGGGGCAGCGAGGGCATGCGCATCCTCTGGGACATGATGATGTTTCCCAATATCATTCCAATCCTGGGCAATCATGATTATATGGCAGCCCAGTCTCTGCGCATGCTCATGCAGGAAGTGACCCTGGAAAGCCTGCAGAAGTTTGACAAAGAGATTATGACAGGCCTGACCGAGTGGGCCCAGACCGGCGGCATGGCCACCATAGAAGAGTTCAAGAAGCTGGATGACGAGGAGCGCGAGAGTGTTCTGGATTATCTGGATGAGTTTGAACTCTTTGATGAGGTGGAAGCCGGCGGAAAGGATTTTGTCCTGGTCCATGCCGGTCTGGATAACTTTTCTCCGGACCGTCCGCTGGAAGACTACGGGCTTCATGAAGTCCTCTTTCATTCCCCGGATTACAGCAAGGTTTATTATCCCGACAAATATCTGGTGACCGGACACCGTCCGACACGGCTGGAGTTTGAGGGAAAAGATTTCTGGAACGCAGATCCGGCAGGCAAGTATAAGGATGAGATTGTCTTCACCAACAATCATATCGCCATCGACTGCGGCTGCGGTTACGGCGGAAGGCTGGGCGCCCTCTGCCTGGACACCCTGGAGACCTTTTACGTCTGAGGAAGCAGTATGGAAAAATACGAATTATGGCTGGATGAGAGCGGGGATTTCAGCCCGGAAAATGAGGCCAATGAGAACAGGCATCCATCTCTGGTCGGCGGCCTTTTAGTGCCGGCCGGGGCCATTTCAGACAGCGAGATCACCCGGTTGCTGGGTGAGCAGGAAAAGGGCAGCTTTGCCCATGCCATGGATATGGGCAAACAGGAGATGGCAGGAAGGGTTCTGCCGGCCCTGGAGCAGCTGCACCAAAAAGGCGCAAAACTGGTCTATTTTGAAAACGCGGAGCGGCTGGACATCTATTCCAGCAGAGAGCTCTACCTGAGACTGCTTGCCGGCGGCCTGATCCAGCTGATGCAGAGACTGGCTGCTGAGGATGAATTTTTCCTGGATGTGATGATCGCGGCCCGCTATGTGGAAGTGGAAAAGGGGATTCTGGATAAGATCTCCGATGATTCTTATATCAAGACTTTGCGCTCCTATATCCGGGAAAACTGGAAAGGAGAGCGCCTGCAGATTCCGGAGTCCTGCCGGCTCAATC
>CAMMZE010000216.1 GCA_946529195.1 uncultured Lachnospiraceae bacterium | reverse complement strand
TCTTACCATCGCCCGTTGCACGAAGAAGGCAGATGGAAATGGGATCATTCCGAAGGGGCTTTTCATCTGATAGGTCAGTATAAGGTCGATCTGATCGTCTTCTTTCAGAAATGTAGAGAGCAAATAATTTTCATTTCTGACTGCCTTGCTCTCCCCTGCCAGCCCGGATGCTCTCGCGGAGGCATAAGCTGCCGACAACACCGTACCCAGAATGCTTTCTTCTTCCTGAAATTCACTAGTGTAAGCTCCGATGGCAAGTTCTTCTGCAGTCTGTGTCAGCGCGGCGGCACTGCGCTGTGCATAATCGTAAATGTGGAACAGCTGCATTACAGCCAGAACTGCAAACAAAAAAACCGGCAGTGCAAGTGCTGTTTCGACGGTCATACTTGCAGCAACAGTCGGGGACGTGTGATGACGCCACGATAAAAACGAAGCAGGAAAGAATGCTTTTCTGCGATAACACAAGATAGTTCTGGGAAGAAATACCTTGCCGGCAGGTTTGACTCCGGGAGAGAGCATGCCCTTTTCTTTATGAAACCATACATGACAGTAGCTGCAGAAAAGCACTCTTTCCCACCTCGTTTTTTTGGGGTTATCGAATCTATGGTTATTCCGGGTTTTCTTGTTTGATCCTTTTGATGGTTTATCGATCTTCAATGCAGATAAGCAAAGGCACTTCGTACCTCTTTTCCCGTCTGTATCCCGGCAGCACCCAGCCAGGCTCCTGCCGCCGCAGAGAAGAGAGGTGGTATATTCCAGGTCGAGCTGCACCGGATGGCTGTGATGCAATGATCCGCGCGGAACTGCTCCAGCCCCTCCCCGGCTGATACGCGCAGTTCCACCAGATCCAGCCCCCTTTTCTTCTGCTGGGATACCGGCTGCAGATAAAGCAGGAGCCTTAAGTATCCGCGATAATCCAGTCCGCTCTCCTGGCTGCCGGCATCTGCCGCCAGCAGTTCATTGATCGATGCCAGGTCTTCGATGCCCAGTTTCCAGGTGCTTTCATCCTTCAGGACTTCGACCTTCCCTCCGGACATAAGCGCACGCACATCCAGCAGACTTTCTGCGTAAGCCCAGCCGATCAAAAGGATATGCTTGAGCACGGCGGTCAACGCAGGAATCTGCGTCCAGCCGATCAGAATAGCAGCAAGTCCTCCGGCTGTGCTGCTCATCCCCTCATCGGACGAGCAATACAGATAGTTGCTTCCTTCCCGCAGAAGCAGGAGCCTGGAAGCTGTGCCCTTCAAATTCTTCCGGTCTTCCTTCTTTCCGCACAGGATGTACTCCAGTTCGTATTTCAGGGCACCTTCCTTCTCTTCCCCAAGAAAAGATGTAAAATGATCCAGAAGGTATTCCTTGAAAAACAAATTGTTAAGTGTTCCGGAATAGGTTTTTACAACCGGCAGCGTACCCTTCTTAATAAATCTCCTGGATGGAAGCTGACTTCTGATCACATAAGCGTTCGAGATCGCAGCATCCGGACAGAGGATTGAGAGAATATCTTTCCTGCGCAGTTTTCTCAGAGCAGGAACAGGATCCTTGATTCCGGAGGACTCACGGTCATTTCCGCTCTCACCAGGCGTGTTATTTTCATGAACAGTCTGTTCTTCAAAATCTTCCCGGCCATTCTCTTTCTCCTCGTCTTCTGCCTGCTGCTTTTTCTCCTCCTCCAGTTCCTTTTGCGCCGCTTCTAATTCTTCAAGTTCTTTATCCGCAGACAGGCGTTCCCTTTCATAGATCTCCTGTTTCTCTTCCTCATCTTTCGCAAGCCGGTACCAGCGTAAAAGTTTCCAGCCAACTCCGGTAATGGCTGTCTTTCTCATATATGCGACTGCCTGCTGGTAAAAGCCTTCTCCTTTTCTGTCCGTCAGCAAAGTGTATGCTGTAACCTCACTGTCCTGCAGTTGAAGCTTCCAGGGATCAAAGCACAGCTGCCTTAAGATCCCGTCTGTCGGCTGGGCATTCTTCTCCAGGAACTCCATCAGGTGCTCGTTTACACGGTCAATATGAAAATCACCGGTTCCATAGGAACCATCCAGTCCAAACAGGTCGAAATCGGTCAGGAGTTTTTTCTCATACTCCGAAAAAAGGGAATAGTTTCCCATTTGCGCGATATGCTCGCACTGGGCTCTTGCCCCCTGCATCCGTACCGATTCGACCAGAACGAATACAAATGTCAGATACACGACCGAAAGAAGTGCAAAGAATACGGTCATGGCCGCCTGCGGTCTGCCCGCTTCTGCCGCCTTTCCTTTCGTCAGATCAGATTGCTCTGTGTTGTGATCTTGTCCAGAATACTCGTGACCAGACTTATGATCTGGTTCTTGAACAGGGCCACTGCAGCGATCAGCACGACCATGATCAGAATAATCTCTACCACGCCTATCCCGTCCTCCTCCGCCAGAAACCTGCGGACCAGGCCCGGCTCCTGCCTGCTTTTTCCATCTTCTGTTTCCTGTCTCATCTGTTTTGCCCTCCTTAAATCACTTAGTGTCTATATTATACATCAATTTATTTAAATGTAAATACTAACAATATGTAAACTTTTCCTGGGCCGCTGTCTGCCATTTCCGGTTCTCTTTGCCATACTTTCAGGCAACTATGATATACTGGAAAGGAAACATAAAATGGGGCTTTGCTCTTGTATCAGTTCAAATATCGGACAAGCAGATTTCTATGGATCAGAATGTAAAGTATACGCATACAAATCGTCCCGGCTTTCTGTTGGGGCTGATCAATTTTTTTACAGCCGGGCTGTTTTTTCTTTTTTATATGCCGCTGGGCGGTCTGC
>CAMMZE010000215.1 GCA_946529195.1 uncultured Lachnospiraceae bacterium | reverse complement strand
TTGCATACGGCGAATGCCGCGACCGTGAAGAATTGCGAAGCAATTCTGAACCGGTCAGCAAGGCTCTATGTACGGCAAGGAAATCTCATTTACAGAATGTGAACCTTCTTGTATAATGCAGATATGATTTTGCAAAGGATAAAGAACAGGAGGCATTTCTTGAAAATAAAGTCTCGATTATTCTTATTGATATGGGCCTGCAGCCTGATTCTGTTTGCCGGCTGCGGAGGAAGACAAAGCCCGGCAGTTCAATCAGAGTCAGAAAGTATGAAGCAGGAGGAGACAGTTCCTGCTGTCACTGCAGATACCACAGAAACGGTAAAGGAGACAGAGTCTACGGAAAAAATGGAAACAGAAGCGGAGACTTCCGCGCCTGAGGCTGACCCGGTCGTAATAGTCCTGGACCCGGGGCATGATGACAGTGAAGGCTGCACCAACAGCCATCCGGACCTCAATATGTATGAGCAGGAATTGAATCTGACAATCGGTCTGGCCTGCAGGCAGCGCCTTGAGGAATATGCAGGGGTCAGGGTATACATGACCAGAGAGGACGGAACCTGTCCGGATGCAGAGCACGGAGGAGATGAGTGCATCCGTGCAAGGACAGACCTGACGGCAGAGAAAGACGCTGATATCTTTATCAGTCTGCACTGCAACGGATCTACCGGCGTGTATGGCGCTGAGGCAAATGGCTGTGAAGTATATGTACCCAATTACGGAAAGTTTACAGATGACTGCAGCAGACTGGGTCAGCTGGTCATCAGCGGACTGGGGAAACTGGATATCGCGGACGGAGGCATCCGGGTTCGGACCAAGGAAGAAAAGGGATATTATGACGATGGCTCGGTCAAAGACTGGTACTACCTGATCAGCAATAATGTCGATGCAGGCTATCCTGCCATTATCATCGAGCATGCCTACATGGACAACGCCCATGACAATGCCATTTTACTGGAAGAAGAGAATCTGAAAGCGATGGGGCGGGCGGATGCCGACGCGATTGCGGCATATTTTGGCCTGTCACTTCGAGAATAGATTGACTTTACTACAGGTTTGTTTTATAATTTGTAATAAGAGTGTAACAAATATGTAAAAGGAGAATTGGCATGGCGCGAAAAGATGATACATTTTCTAATCTGTCGAAAGCCCTTGATGAAGAATTTGATTACGAGAAAGAGATCGAAGAGATCGAGAGACAGGAAAAAGAGTTAGAAGCCCGCCGGAAGCAGAAAGAACTTGAGCAGAAGAAGAAACAGGAAGAGGCGGGACAGACAGGAGAGCAAAAAACCAAGAAAGCATCTGCCAAAAGACCCAGCAGAGAGCAGAAGAAAGAGGCGGAGTGGCTTGGGGAGGCCTTTGATCCGAATGCTGACAGCCCGCATCCACGCCGCAAGAAGAGTAAAAAGGGAATCATTGCCCTTGTCCTTATTATTCTTCTTCTGATCGGTGCCGGCGGTGCCTATTTCTATAAAATGCAGGCCGATGAGAAGGCGGTAGCTGATTTTGAGGCAAAGGTAGCAACCTTCCAGACAGAGAATCTGGATGACGCCCAGCTTGGCGACAAGAAGGAGTATTTTGATTCCTTTATGGAGCGCTGCAAAGAAGCGATTGAAAATAAGGATCTGGATACCATCAGCCAGCTGAACAAAGAATGGAGCACGATGGAAGACGAGCTCACAGAGATAACGAACGGGAAGGTAGCGATCGACTCCTTCGTATACAGTGCCCAGGAAGCTCTGCAGCCTTATTATGTAACAGATAATTATAAAGAGACATACGACAAGCTGATCCAGGACATGAACGAGGCCAAGGATAACAACCAGTTCGATAAGATCAGCAGTCTGCAAAAAGGTCTGGATTCCCTGACAAAGAGTCTGAAGGCTGAGGACATGAAGGTCGTACAGAGCCTGAAGAATGAAATCTCGGAGATGGATCTGGATGAGGCTTATCTGAGTGACGCACAGAAAGATGAGCTGAAGAAGTACTCGGAATCTGTGAACAAGAGCCTGGATGAGGGCAATTACGCTGAGGCAATCGCTTCCCTGAATAAGTGGAAGAGCTCTGCAGCAGCCATTTCCGAAGGAATCGCATCCAAGAAGGCAGAGGAAGCAGCCAGGGCAGAGTCTGAGGCAGAAGAGCTTCGCAGACAGTGGGAAGCCCAGCAGGCAGCGGAGCAGGCGGCTCGTGAGGAAGAACTTCGCAAGCAGCTGGAGAACAATGAGAATACAGGAGGCAGCTCCTCCGGCAACTCTTCTGACGGCGGCTATATCTTCGCAGACAGCAGCAACAGATACCTTTCCGAGAGCGAGCTTAAGGGGCTCAGCCAGGACCAGCTGATGTATGCCAGAAATGAGATCTATGCCCGTCACGGCTATATCTTCCGTGATTCCGCATTAAGGAGCTATTTCGAGAGCAAATCCTGGTACAGCGGATCTGTTTCCTCGGAGAGTTTTTCCGACACTGTTTTCAACCAGTACGAATTAGCCAATATCAAACTGATCCAGTCACTGGAGGATTGATGACAATCATAAAAAAGAGGCGCGTGTGCGCTTCTTTTTTTGCTTTTCCGGGCTCTTGTAAAGACAGAAAAGCTTGACAAGGGTTGACAAATATAATATAATAACTTACTGCGTATCATTATGCGCATTAGTCCGTTAACATCATTTCTACTATTCAGGGAGTGAAAAGACGTCAATGAACAAAAGCAGAATTAAACCCGTAAAATCCGGCAGAAGTATGAGGATGAGCTTTTCTCGTCAGAGAGAAGTCCTTGACATGCCGAATCTTATCGAAGTACAGAAAAATTCCTATGACTGGTTCCTGGAAAAGGGACTGAAGGAAGTATTCGATGATATTTCCCCGAT
>CAMMZE010000214.1 GCA_946529195.1 uncultured Lachnospiraceae bacterium | reverse complement strand
CTGACAGCCCTGGAAGAGAATTTTGATTTTTCAGATTCGCTGGAAATGACGGTGGAAGCCGGAAGACCGGACAGCATCACGCCGGACAAGCTCCGGGTGCTGAAAGAGCACGGGATCCGGAGAATCTCCATCAATCCCCAGTCTATGAACCAGGAAACGCTGGATCTGATCGGGAGACGGCATACGACGGATGACGTGTTCCGGGCTTTTGACCAGGCCAGAGAACTGGGATTTGACAATATCAATATGGACCTGATTGCCGGGCTTCCCGGGGAACGGGCGGACCATATGGAGAGGACCATGGATGCCATCTGCCGGATGGGACCTGATAGTATCACGGTCCACTGTCTCGCTTTGAAGAGGGCGGCCTTTCTGAATCAGAACAGAGACCAGTTCCCGGTAGCGGATGCGCAGGAAGTAAACCGTATGATCGCCATCAGTCGGGAACGGTCATCGCAGATCGGACTTTCCCCTTACTATCTTTACAGACAGAAAAATATTGCCGGCAACCTGGAAAATGTCGGATATGCAAGGGAAGGTTTCGAAGGCGTCTATAATATTCTGATCATGGAGGAGAAGCAGACCATCCTGGCGCTTGGAGCAGGCGCTTCTTCCAAGTTTGTATTCCCCGGCCCGGACGGAACGAGCAGAATCGAACGTGTGATGAATGTTAAGAGTGTAAATGATTATATAGGCAGAATTGAAGAAATGATCAGCCGGAAAGAGATTTTTTGCAGCAATAACAGAATAGGAGTGGACGAGAATGAATGAAGAGGTTTTTGCACAGCTGAGAGAAAATATCATACACAGAGTTGAGTCAGCCGGCTATCATCAGCTGCTGGGCATCAAGGTTATAGATTTACAGCCGGGAAGATGTACGACAGCAATGGAGGTCGGTCCGGAGTATCTCAATCCCAACGGATGGCTGCACGGCGGCGTAATCACATCACTGAGTGATACTACGGCAGGTACCGCGGCATCTTCTATGGGGTATCGTGTAACGACAGTCAATATGACAACGGAGTTTATGAGAAGAGGCCCCGCTTCCGGAAAGATCTTCTGCAGAACGAATGTGATCAAGGCAGGCCGGACTCTGATGTGGATTCGGGCAGAGGTTTATGACGAGAAAGATACCGTGTTGAGCGAAACCACCTTTGTATTTTTCCTTCTGGAGCAATTCAAACCAAAGGAAATATCTGGAGAATAAGAGCTTTATGAATCAGAAAGACCTGGAAAAATTGTGTCTCCACTTTAAAGGAAGGGTGGAAGGACTTGGATTTAACCGCCTGGTCGGCCTGAGACTGACCGATATGCAGGAGGGAAGCTGCGAAACGGTGCTGGAAGTTGGTCCCCAGCATCTCAATTCAAACGGATGGCTGCACGGCGGCGTTATGTCTATGATGAGTGATGTCACCGCAGGCTTTGCTGCCGCCACGATGGGCAACCGTACAACTACCGTTAACATGACCAGCCAGTATATGAGAAGGGGGCCTGCTTCCGGAAAAATCATCTGCAGAGGCCGCGTGGAAAAGGCTGGCCGCACCATGATCTGGACAAAGTCATTCATTTATAATGAAGAGGAAGAACTCCTGTGCGAGTCAACACAGATTTATTTCCGGCTGGATAAAATCGATTTGGACCAGATTTAAATAGTTCGGAACCGGTATTCGATGTGGTGCTGCCAGGTATCCCCGGCGTGAAGAATCACAGAAGGAAAACCTGCCTGGTTCACTGCGTCCGGCCAGAACTGAGCTTCTAAAGCTATTCCGCCGCGGGGGCAGATGAGCCGGCTGCTGCAATCCGGCAGAGGAGTCAGAAAGTTTCCGGTATAGACCTGCATTCCGGGAAAATCGCTGAAGATGGACATAGAGATTCCGGAAAGGGCGCTTTCCAGACTGCAAAAGTGCCGGAATCCGCTGCCGTCGATACAGAAATTGTGATCATAGCCACCGAAGAGGAGGAGCGAAGGCTCCTCTTTTTTGATGTCTTCGCCAAGCTTTTTAAAATGACGGAAATCAAATACTGTTCCATCCACAGGCAGGAGATGACCGGTCGGAATGTTGCCGGGACCGGCCTGGGTGATCCGGGAAGCGTCAACTTGTAATGTATGCTCCAGAATATCCGGTTCGTCAGACAGGCGGAAATAGCAGTGGTTGGTCATGCTGACCGGAGTATCCTGATCGGTCTGTGCCTGCATGGTCAGAAGGAGATTATGGGAATCACTTAATGAATAGATTACAGAAACAGAGAGATTGCCGGGGTATCCGCCTTCCCCGTCGGGAGAAGAAGAGGAGAAGGTAAGGCTGTTTTCTGTGATCTGCTCTAAGGCAAAGACTTTCCGGTGAAAACCAGCGGAGGCACTGTGCAGATGGTTTGCTCCGTCATTGGTCTCCAGCTGGTATTGTTTTCCGTTCAGAGAAAAGGAGGCTCCGCTGATCCGGTTGCATACAGGACCGACTACAGCGCCGAGGCAGTCCCCGCTCTTTTCATAGCTTGAGAAATCCCGGTAACCCAGGCAGCACTCCTGCAGATTCCCGTTTTTGTCCGGAAAACGAAGAGAGACAATCGCTGCACCGTAATCCATGATGGAAGCAGAGCTGCCGTCCGCTGCTGTGATGGTATAGAGAGTTACAGTATCCCCGGATGATGTCTTTCCGAATACTTTTTTGCTGACTGCCATGATGATATCCTCCGCTTATTTTATAAAAAAGGGACTGCCGAAAGGCAGCCCCTTAGGTTTACTCAAGGATTTGCTTTATGCAAGGCCCATAACCTCATCTCTGAAGATGCGGGCATCCATTTCCTTAACGTCCTTGATGATGGGCTTGAATGCCATATGATCAAGGATATCCTTCTGAAGGTCAACGCCCGGAGCGA
>CAMMZE010000213.1 GCA_946529195.1 uncultured Lachnospiraceae bacterium | reverse complement strand
AATAGCCTCGCAATCATCATTATTATGCCCGTCTGTGAAGCACACGATGGCTATTCTATCGCGTTTGTAACATTTTTGCAATACTTTTTATATATTTTTAATACTTTTCCCTTGTTGACACAAAAGAAGGGCGCCCTCATGGACGCCCTTCTTTTTCTATATCCCATACGCTTTCGTCATCAGGGAAGTTTCTTATTCCACAGAAAGCACCTTCATATCATATTCATAGCCTGTTTCCGTTACGACATGGGCCATATCGCCTTCTTTGCAGCCCAAAAGAGCCTTGCCCACCGGAGATTCAATGCTGATCAGGTTTTCCAGGGCATTCTGCCTGACAGAAGTCACCAGCTCGTAGGTTTCCTCTTCCTCATCATCCACGATGAAAACAGTTACTTTCTTTCCAAGGCCGGCAACATCTGCCTTAGCTTCTCCCTCTACCAATCTGGCTGTTTTGATCAGCTTTTCCAGATAGAGAATCCGGCTTTCGTTTTCCCTGTGAGCCTTCTTGGCTGCATAATACTCAAAGTTCTCGCTGAGATCGCCCTGGGCTTTCGCCTCCTTGACTTCCTCAAGAAGCTTGGGTCTGTCAACATTTTTTCTCTGTTCTATTTCGGCTTTCCAGTTGTCAATATCTTCCTGTGTTACTCTATCATACATGTTTGGTCTTTCTCCTTTTTATTGTTCTTTTTATCTGTCCAATATGCCGCTCTTTTTCACTGCCTGCGCTGCTTCCCGGATGGTCTCCGGCGACAGTACCAGGGCCAGTCTCACATAGCCTTCTCCCAGACTGCCAAAGCTGCTGCCGGGTGTCACAATCAGACCGGACTTGTCCATCAGTTCCATGACAAACTCTACAGAGTTGGCAAATCCCTTCGGAATGGGTGCCCAGGAAAACATAGTTCCCTGGCTGAGCGGGATCTTCCAGCCGATTTCTGTCATAGACTCAGAAAGGGCATGATTTCTGCGGTCATACTCCTCACACTGGGCTTTTACCTGATCCTGGGGGCCTGTCAGAGCAGCAATCGCCCCGTACTGGACTGGGTAATAGATGCCATAATCGATCTGGGACCGGATCTGCTTGAAGCTCTTGATGATTTCTTCATTGCCAATCAGAAAGGACATTCTGGCTCCGGTGTAATTGTAGGACTTGGACAGGGAATAAAACTCTGCCCCGACTTCCTTGGCCCCTTCAAAGGACAGGAAGGATCTGCCGATGCGGCCTCCGTAAATGATATCTGAGTAGGCGTTGTCGTGCAGAATGATAATATCATACTTTTTTGCAAAAGCGATTAATTCCGGGTAAAAGCTGTCCGGTGCCGCTGCGCAGACCGGATTGAGCGGGTAAGATACGATCATGCACTTGGCCTTGCGGGCCAGTTCTTCCGGAATCTTGTCAAACTCGATCAGGTACCCATTTTCTTCATGCAGGTCATAGGTCCGCACGTCTGCCCCGCAGAACATGGGGCCGGCAGAAAAGACCGGGTATCCCGGGTTGGGAACCAGGATGATGTCTCCGGGATCGCACAGGGCCAGGGCTACATGGGCCATACCTTCCTGGGATCCGTACAGGGACATGATCTCGCTGTGTTTGATCCCCTTTACGCCAAACCGCCTCTCATAGTGGCTGCTTACCGCATCCAGCAGTTCCGGCAGGTCTGTGATCGAATACTTGTAGTTTTCCGGCTTCATAGCCGCCTCACTGACTGCCTTCATGATATGCGGAGCCGGCTTAAAATCCGGCGTTCCGATCGACATATTGTAGACCTTGCGCCCCTGGGCGATCAGCTCATTTTTCCTGTCATTGAGCTCGCTGAAAATGCCTGCATCGATCTGCTGCAGTCTGTCTGCAAACTTCATTTCCATATTCTTATTCTCCTGTTTCCCTCTTATTTACCTGAGACGGAATCTCTACCTCAAAAAGGATCTCTGATGCCCCGCTGCCGCCGGTAATCACAAGACGCCCCTGGCCGGCTTCACCTTTGGTCTTTACATAGGTGCCGGACCAGCCGCCCTGCATGCTGACTAGTTCCGGCCCGATCAGTTCTATGGCACCGGAAGCTTCAAAACGCAGCGGCTCCTGATAATAGCTCAGATGATTGCCGTTCTCATCAATGGCTTCGATATGGACTGTAGCGACATCATAGCTGTCTTCCTCTGCAAGCACTGTCGTATCGGCTGTGATGGAAAGATGTACCTGCCTGGCAGGCGTTTTCACACAGATCAGGGGCTGGCCGAAAAGATCCTTCGCCGTCTCCCCTTCTGCCATCGCCTCAAAGGTCCAGGTCACGGCACTGGCTCCCCACAGGCTGCCGTATTTGTCAAACAGTCTCCGGATCTCCTTCTGGTCCAGCTTCCCGAAGCTAGCGGCATTCAGAGCGGCAGCTCTGCGCAGGGTGGCATCTGTCAGATTGCTGCCTTCCTTCTGCACCATGCGGAAGATCTTTTTCAGTTCTCTGGCCAGAAGCGGTGAGATTCCCTCGTCCTCTGTCAGCTGATCTCCGATCAGATCATCGATGATCACCGGCGGATGAGGCAGGTCGCCAAAGCGCTTCTCATCCGGATAGTACTCTCCGATCAGCTTGTCATTGCGGTAGAGGCGGACACTGTCTGCATTGGTAAACACATAGAGATCTCCCATAAAAGCTCCGGGATATTCCCCGATCTCCATGCAATTTGCGACCTCCATCATATATTCGTCATCA
Organism: uncultured Lachnospiraceae bacterium; assembly: GCA_946529195.1. The sequence continues at coordinate 203 of CAMMZE010000213.1, read as the reverse complement.
CTCTGGCTCTTATACACTGCTGCTGCCAGCTTGGGATTGCGGAACATATCCATCACGCCATGGTAGCAGATATGATCGCCGCTGCCGAAATCCGCACAGGTATTGTAATCGAACATGCACCAGCCTGTGCAGCCGGCAATATCATCATTTGCCGCTACATCCTGCAGAACACGGGCATGGCGGAGCGCATGCTCGATCCGGTG
>CAMMZE010000212.1 GCA_946529195.1 uncultured Lachnospiraceae bacterium | reverse complement strand
ATCCGTGGCAGGAAATACCCTTCACATCCACACGGATCTCCATACGGCCTCTGTGGCCTCTGTAGATACCGCCGTCGGTAGGCTCTGTGGAGATGACAAATTCGATCTTGGAAGCAGCGTCTTCCGGTCCGTTAAAGTACTTGTTTACGATGTACTGCCAGCACATGCCGTCGCAGTCCTCTTCCTGAACAGAGCCGACTACCATGATCTTGTAGCCATCCGGAATCAGCCCCAGGTCCTTCATGATCTTTGTGCCGTATACAGCGCTTGCCATGCCGCCTTCCTGGTCAGAACCGCCGCGGCCGTAGATGATATCATCGGTCTCATATCCTTCATAGGGATCATGTGTCCAGTTGTTAATGTTGCCGATGCCGACAGTATCGATGTGAGAGTCGATCGCGATGATCTTGTCGCCCTCTCCCATCCAGCCGATGACATTGCCCAGACCGTCAACCTCGACCTTATCATAGCCCAGCTTCTCCATCTCTGCCTTGATGCAGGCTGCCACTTCCCCCTCCTCGCTGCTCTCGCTGGGATGAGAGATCATAGCCCTCAGAAAAGCACTCATATCTTTTCCATAGTTCTCTGCTGCCTTTTTGATTTCCTCGTAATTTCGTGCCATCTGTCTTTTCCTGACCTTTCCTTCAGTATATTTATCATCATTATTATCTGATTGTATAATATCATATTCGGCAGAAATCTCAAATAAAAAGACCCGGCAGCATATGATATGCTTCGGGCCTTTTTGCTCATTTCTTTTTACTGTAGAACGTATCTTCCATGGGAAGACTTGTTCGCAGAACTCCGTCCCTGGCATAATAGGCTCCTGCAATCGCGGGAGCAGCCGGAATGGTCGTGATTTCCCCGATTCCTTTCGCCCCGTAAGCCACTCCCAGCAGCTCGTCCTTCTCCACATACATAGCATGTATGTCCGGGATCTCCGTGGCCCGCAGTAATCCGAGTGTCCCGTATTTTGCTGTGGGGACACAATCCTTCAGCGGCCAGTCCTCGGTCAGGGCATATCCCATACTCATGAGCACGCCGCCTTCAATCTGCCCCTGAATCGAAATGGGATTGATAACCTTTCCGGCATCATAGGCCGCATAGATATCTGTCACCTTTCCCTCATCGTCCAGAATGACTACATTTGTCGCATAGCCGTAAGCAATATGGCTCTTTGGATTGGGCCGGTCTGCCCCAAGTTTGTCCGTCGGCTCGAAATATTCATAAATGAATTCTCTGCCCTCCAAGGCATCCAGAGCCTTTTCCGGATCTTTGACCGGAGAACCGGAAAGGTGGGTCTGTGTTCCTCTCCTTCCGTAGGTTCCCTGATTCAGACCGCTTCCGGACGCTGTGATTCTTCCTTTTTCATCAATCCGGATCAGGGGACTGACAAATCTGCCTTTCCCGGCGCCCGGCGCATAATCCAGAGCGGTTCCATACTCTGCCTGCTGATTGCCTGCAGACCGTGGATGTCTCATGCCCTCTGCCTGCTGCAGAATCTGATCAATGGTCTGACCGGTCTCCTCCGCAATCTCTGCTGCTGTCATCGCATCCCGCAGGAGGAAGGAGGCACCTCGCACGGCTTCTCCGGTGAGCAGGGTCTGCCTGGATCCGGATGTGGTTCCGGAGTCAGGCGCATTTTCTGTATTGGCGATTGCATTTCTGATACGGGCAAGCGGCAGACCTGTTGCTTCCGCGACATCCTGGCAGAAAACGGTCAGACAGCCCTGCCCGATGTCCGAAGCGGCACTGTAAATGGTTGCTATGCCGTGCTCTATGACGATTCTGGTACACCCTTTATCCGGCAAGCCAACGCCGACGCCAGCATTTTTCATGGCACAGGCAATGCCTGCCTTGCCCGCATGTGCATCATAATATGGCTTCACCGCTTCCAGGGTCTCTTTGAGCGCTGTCGAAACATCTGCAATCTGCCCGTTTGGCAGCACTTTTCCAGGTTCTATGGCATTCCGGTAACGAATCTCCCAGGGACTGATCCCGGCCTTTTGAGCAAGCACATTTAAAAGAGACTCCAGGGCAAACTCGCTCTGGCATACGCCAAATCCGCGAAATGCACCGGCGGGAGGATTGTTGGTATAATAGCCGAATCCTCTGATATCGGTATTCTGATACTGATAGGGACCGACACTGTGCGTGCAGGCACGTTCCAGAACCGGGCCGCACAGGCTGGCGTAGGCTCCTGTGTCGAAATTGATCTCGCAGTCCAGAGCCGTCAGAATTCCCTTCTCATCGCAGCCGATGGTAAAGGTGCCGTCCATGGCATGGCGCTTGGGATGAAAAGCAAGCGATTCCGCTCTGGTAAACTTTGCCTTGACGGGCCTGCCGTATTTCATGGCTGCAAGAGCTGAGATATGCTGTACCGTCACATCTTCCTTGCCGCCGAAACCGCCGCCGATCAGCTGATTCTCGACAACAACCCTCTCCGGCGTGTCGAGCCAGCCAAACATGATCAGAATCTCTCTTCTGGTATCATAAGCTCCCTGATCTGTCGAAAGAACCTTTACCCCGTTTTTATAAGGAAAAGATACCGCGCATTCCGGCTCCAGAAAAGCATGCTCTGTAAAAGGAGTATGGAAGGTGCCGGTGGCTGTATAGGCCGACTCTGCCAGAGCCTTTGCCGCGTTTCCCCTGACAACATGACGCTTCTGGCACAGATTGCCCGCCGAATGAACCAGCGGCGCATTCTCTGCCTTTGCCTCACTGATATTTCTGACCGGCTCCAGGACCTCATACTCTATTTTGATAAGAGCTTTGGCCTTGGCCAGAATATATTCTGATTCCGCGACAACCAGACAGATGGCATCTCCGGTCATCCTGGTAACGGCGCCTTCTGCAATCATCACATCCCAGTCCTGCTGAATATGTCCTACTTTATTATTGGGAACATCTTCCGCGGTAAGCACGCC
>CAMMZE010000211.1 GCA_946529195.1 uncultured Lachnospiraceae bacterium | reverse complement strand
GTCTTGTTGATTTTCGCGGCAGCGTGGGCATTTAACCCCATCATCATCACAGCCGCCATAACGACAAGCAGCTGTATCCATTTCCGGAACTGTTTCATCCCTGTACCCTCCTAAAAATCTTCAAGGACGATCTCTTTAACCTTCATGATGTTCCAGTTAAATAGAAATCTACCCGGTCAAACGATCTGTCTGTTGTAAAGGACTGCGTCATGACACTTCCCGCCGAAATCGGGCCGCTTGCACCTTCATAAGCCTTGATCATGACATCCACCAGAGAATCATTCCTGAAGAAAAGCGCATATCCTTCTACGTTCTTTGCCGGAATACTGCCGCCATTCGTCACCTCAAAGGATGCTCCCTGTGGCAGATCCGTCTTTTTCCAGGTCAGGTCCTTCAGAACAGACCTTGGGTACCTGCTCTGCGAGGAGGACAGCACGGTCTCGTAATGAGCCGGTGTTTCTTCCATCTCAAACGCCTCATACATCACGCTGATGCATCCCGGTCCCAATGCGTAGAAGGAGCCTTCCGCAAAACCGGTCATATCCCCCTTCCCGTCAAAGGCGGCCGAGTTGGACCGCACATCCAGATTCTGGCTGGTATTGTTCCGGATCACCAGATAATGATACTGATACCATTCCAGGTCGTTTTCAAACGTATACTCCTTGAGCAGCTGCACATCCTGCCCGTTTTGCGGGATGTCGGAAAGGTCACTGTAATCCCAGATCCCCAGTTCGTACAATATGGATTCTGTGATCTGCCCGTCGCTGGCAAACCCATGTGCTTTCGCGTAAGCGGCGACTGCTGCCCTCGTCCTGGCACCTGCGATCCCGTCAACGGCGCCGCAGTCATATCCGGCCTCATTCAGGGCTGTCTGTACCTGCCGGATGATCTCCCTGCTCAAAAAGCCGGGCTCCGAAGTTTCGGCGGGTTCATTGTTCTTCTGTCCGACTGCTTCCTCCAGCATCGATTCCAATGCTCCGATCTGACTGAGCAGATCCAGATCCTCCGAGGCAGCCACAACAGCCGGTACGAAAAGAGCCAGTACCGCCGCCGCGGCAAAAACCCGGATTCCGTTCATTCTCATCATCTGTCCCTCCCTTCCCATCATCTGTCTCACAATATTCATCATCTATTGATATTTTATCACATTCGAAACATCATCATTGAAAGTAATCCGTTAAAATTGAAACTTCTGTAATACTATATAAAAATCTTTTTACATATTTATACAAAATGACAGGCTTCTTGCAGGTGCTTCTTTACAGCAGCTCCGCAAACAGACGCATGATCAGCTGTGAAATGCGCAGAAATGCATTACGCCCCTCACGGTAGTCGTCTGTCACTTCTCTGCTCTGCGTAAACATCTGCTCAAAATCCGAACGGATCTGTACCGCGATCTCCGGATCATACATCCAGCATCCATTCTCAAAATGATGGTACAGACTGCGATAATCCAGATTGATCGTGCCGCAGGTGGCCATCTTATCGTCTGCAACACTCATCTTGCAATGACAGAAGCCCGGCGTCCATTCATAGATCCTCACCCCGTTGGCGACAAGTGCATGGTAAAACGACCTTGTCACACTGTATACCAGCTTCTTGTCCGGAATCCCGGGCGTAATGATCCGTACATCTACGCCCCGTTTTGCAGCCAGCGATAACGCATGAATCATCTCATCTGTGAGGATCAGATACGGTGAAACGAAATAACAGTAATGATCTGCCTTGTTCAGCATACTGATATACACTTCTTCGCCAATCCGCTCTTTATCCATGGGAGAATCGGCATACGGCATAATATACCCATTCTGTCTGGCCTGATAGGAGTATTCCGGCAGATACCTGCGATAATCTTTATCCTCCTTCTGCCTGCGTTTATGCCTTCCGGCATTCCACATCTCCAGAAATGTCACAGTCAGTGCCCGGACGGCGTCTCCCTCGAGGCGAACGCCGGTATCCTTCCACAGACCGTACGGATGCGTCAGATTGAAGTACTCATCCGCAAGATTGTATCCACCGGTAAAGCCAACCTTGCCATCGATCACGGTGATCTTTCGATGATCCCGGTTATTCAGAAACAGGTTCAAGCCCGGCCCAAACGGGTTGAACACCCGGCAGGCGATTCCTTTCTTCTCCAGTTTCTTTATAAAATCGGTGGTGATAAAGCCGATGCTGCCCATATCATCATAGAACACTCGCACTTCAACGCCCTGCGCAGCCTTTTCCGCCAGAATCTGCTCAATTCTTCTCCAGGACGTACTGTCCTCGATTGCATGATATTCCATGAAAATAAATTGCTTCGCAAGCCGCAGATCGGCAAGCTGTGCTTCCAGGCCGGCTGAGGCATCGTCATAATAGGTCACATCCGTGTTTTGCCACAGCGGATAGCCTGCATACTTTTTCAAATAAGATGCAATTCCTGCTGCTGCGGGATCCTTCCCCGCCAGGGTTTTCTCCAGCCCTTTATCCTTCTCTGTAAGCAGAGGGAACAGCTTCTCATCGATCTTTTTGTACTCCCTGCGCATCTTTCCGGTGCCGCCATTGATGCCCACCAGTACATACAGTGAGGTTCCAAAAATCGGCATCAGAAGGATCAGGATGATCCATGGCATCTTCATGCTGGACGTCACAGCTTTACTGTAAATGACAAGGACCAGGATCAGGGCAAAAATGTGAAGTCCTGCTTCGATCCAGATGGAATATTCGTTGAGCCGCAGGATCTGAATCAGCAGCACGGCCATCTCCAGTGCGATTGACCCAAGTGCAAAGATCATTCTCTTTACACCGTTCCTGGTTTTTGCCTTTCCTTCTACCGTATCCCCTGGTTTTTTATCCTGCTGCTCCATATTCCGGGGATCGAAATCCTGCTGTTTTTCCACCTGCTTATTCTGCTTCTTCTTCTCTGGGGCGGAAAATTTGCAGGCTTTAAGA
>CAMMZE010000210.1 GCA_946529195.1 uncultured Lachnospiraceae bacterium | reverse complement strand
GCTCCCTATCCCTGCTTGCAGACATCGACCCATTCCAGGTAGCCGCTGCAGTCTTCCAGGTCTGCGATGCTGAGCCTTACGGCGCTGTGGTCGGATCCTGCTGCCGGATAGACGACCTCATGCTGCTTGAGGCTCTCGTCCAGATATACCTGCACGCCCTCGTTGATCCCGAAGGGGCATACCCCGCCGATATCGTGCCCGATCAGCACTTCCACCTGGTCAGCCGGAATCATCTTGGCCTTGCAGCCAAAGCGGGATTTGTACTTTTTATTGTCGATCCTTGCCATGCCTTCTGCCAGGATCAGCACGGGCTGCTCTCCCTGCAGGAAGGAAAGGGTCTTGGCGATCATACCGGGCTTGCAGCCCAGAGCCTGCGCCGCCTCCTCGACCGTCGCGCTGCTGTGCTCCGGCATGATCACGCGGTCTCCGTATCCTTTTTCATCCAGATATTTTCTTGCTTTTTCCAGTGACATCTTTATAATTTCTCCGTTATTGATAATTTTTCTCAAATAGCACGCCGCCTGCCTGGGTCGGGTGATCCAGATACAGAATATCTTCTGCCTGACTCTTATATTTCATGATCATCATAACAATCATGATGTCTCCCCCGGCCGATACCGTCATGATGATTCCAAGGAGCAGCCAGAAAAATGATCCGCTCCCGATGCCCACGGCCATGGGAAGCAGGCCCAGAATGAGCAGGGGCATCAGAGCGCCAATGATATATTTCCCCTTTGTCAGAGGGCATTTGCAGGTGCAGTAAGGGGTCAGATATTCCTTCATGAAGCCAAACTCGATATCTCCAAAATGATGGTCAGCAAACAAAGCCCAGGTGATTCCGTGGATCAGCTCATGCACCACGATCAGGACAAGCATGGCCAGGACAATAAGAAGCATCATGTTTCCTGACATCCAGCGGATGTCTCTTCCCCAGTTGACTGCCAAAAAGAGGATAAAGCCGATCACTGCGACCGGGATCCCCATAATCATGGCAAAAATATTGGCCTTTACGATTCCGACCGTCAGCTCTGTCCGCCGGTACCCCTGGCCCTCCAGTTCCTGACTGATCACTTCATAGGCCGCCAGACGCCTCTTTTCTGCCGGCGTCAGCTTCCGGTTTTTCTCATTTTGATCTGTTACCATCGATGGTCCGTCCTCCTCTCCCCGCAGCTGTCTGTTTGTTGAGAATATAATATCCTTTTTCCCCGATCCTGTAAACCGCTGCTGAACGGATCTATGTTATAATATGACAAAACATTCTTACACATTTGCTTTCATCTTCAAAGGCGGTGAATTACTATGAGAATCATCAATCTGATAGAAAACACGGAGGGGAAGCATGGCTGCGCGGCCGCGCACGGTCTCTCTTTCTACATTGAGACAGACCATCACAAGCTTCTGATGGATCTGGGTCCCTCTGAGGAGACATTGAAAAATGCAGAAAAGCTGGGCATCGATCTGACAGCCGTGGATACCGTGATCCTGAGCCACGGGCACTATGACCATTCGGGCGGAATCCCGGCCTTTGCACAGATGAATCCGCATGCTGTCATCTATATGCAGGAGTCTGCCGGGGAGGACTATTATTCTCTGGAGGAGACAGAGGAGGGAACGAACTGCCGCTATATCGGCATCGACAAAGGGATCCGGGACCTGCCCCAGGTAAAGCGCATAAAAGGCGACTTTGCAATCGATGACGAACTGTCCCTCTTTACCATCGATGAGCGCATCTGCGATGTGCCCTTCTCTAACCGGCGTCTGAAACAGAAAAAAGGGGATGACCTGGTCCAGGACGACTTTGTCCACGAGCAGTGTCTTGTGGTCTGTGATGGTGACCGCAGGATCCTTTTCTCAGGCTGCGCCCATAATGGCATTTTAAATATTCTTGCCGAATATCAGAGAAAATATGGCGGCCAGCCCGACGCTGTGATCAGCGGTTTCCATCTGATGAAAAAAGGAAAGTACACGGAAGATGAGATCAAAGAGATTCTCTCCATCGCGCGGGAACTGAAAAAATACCGCACGCTCTTTTACACCTGCCACTGCACCTCACTTCCGGCATTTGATATCATGAAACTGGTTCTGGATGACCAGCTGCGCTATGTTCACTCGGGGGATGAAATCAAGTCTTTTGATGCCCCTCCCGCACCGAAAAAGAAAGGGAAAAACAGCTTTATGAAATTCCATAAGTTTTTTGCATGGGCAACTATCTTTTGTTTCATTATGACCATGGTGACCGGATATAAGAGAAAGTGATTTTCTATGGAATTGTTTCATGCCAATATCGTATATTCTGAAAATCTGACGCAGCTTGCTGTCCACACAGACAGCTATCTGGGCGTTGAAGACGGAAAGGTCGCGGGCATCTGGGAAAAGCTCCCGCAAATGTATGAAGGACTTCCTGTTACCGAATGCGGAAACGGGGTTCTGATCCCTGCCTTTTCTGATCTGCATGTGCATGCGCCCCAGTATCTGAACCGGGGACTCAACATGGACCTGCTCCTGGAGGACTGGCTGAATCAGCTGACCTTCCCCATGGAGGCCCGCTTTGCCGATCCGGACTTTGCCAGGCTTACTTATGACGCCTTTCTGGATGATCTGATTGCCAACGGCACCTTCCATGCCAGCATTTTTGCCTCCATCCACCTTCCTGCCACATCTTATCTGCTGGAGGAGATGGACCGGCGCGGTCTGAAGGGTTTTGTCGGCAAGGTCAATATGGACCGCAGTGCGCCGGAGAATCTTTTGGAAACGCCTGCGCAGTCCCTGCGGGAGACGGAGCAGTTTCTGGAGGCCTACAGCGGCAATAAATATGCCCGCCCCATCCTGACGCCCCGCTTTGCGCCAACCTGCACGGGCGAATTGATCCGCGGGCTTGGCAGTCTGGGAAAGAAATACGGCGTGGGCATGCAGACGCATCTGGTCGAATCCCGCTGGGAGGCAGACCAGGCCAGGCTCCTGTTCCCTGACTGCAGCTGTGATACGG
>CAMMZE010000209.1 GCA_946529195.1 uncultured Lachnospiraceae bacterium | reverse complement strand
GATGTGAATATATGAGCAGTTATGAGATGTTAAATCCCGCCCAGCAGGAAGCGGTCTGCCATGTCGACGGACCGCTTCTTATTCTTGCAGGTGCGGGTTCGGGAAAGACCAGGGTTCTGACGCACAGGGTTGCTTACCTGATCGAGGAATGCGATGTCAATCCCTGGAATATTTTTGCGATTACTTTTACCAATAAAGCGGCCAGAGAGATGCGGGAGCGTGTGGATGCGATCGTGGATTTCGGAGCCGAGGATGTCTGGGTCAGCACTTTCCATTCTGCCTGTGTCCGTATGCTGCGGCGCTTTGGCGACCGGATCGGCTGGGATAAGCGTTTTTCTATCTATGATACGGATGATCAGAAGACGGTTATGCGGGAGGTCTGCAAGCAGCTGGAGATCGATACCAAGACCATGAAGGAGAGGGCCATTCTGTCCGAGATCTCTTCGGCAAAAAATGAGATGATCGGGCCGGAGGAATACAAGAAGCTGGCCGGGCGTGATTTCCGCAAGCTGCGGATCGCGGATGCTTATGCGGCTTATCAGGAGAGACTGCACCATAATCAGGCCATGGACTTTGATGACCTGCTTCTGCAGACGGTAGAACTTTTCAAGCAGGCACCGGATGTGCTGGAGTTCTATCAGGACCGGCTTCGTTATATCATGGTCGATGAGTATCAGGATACCAACTCTGTCCAGTTCGAGCTGGTACGCATGCTGGCAGACAAGTACCGCAATCTTTGCGTGGTCGGCGATGACGACCAGTCCATTTATAAGTTCCGTGGCGCCAACATCCGCAATATTCTGGATTTTGAGAAGCATTTTCCGGATGCCAAGGTGATTAAGCTGGAGGAAAACTACCGGTCTACCAAGACCATCTTGAATGCAGCCAATGCTGTGATCCGTCACAATAATGGCCGTAAGGAAAAGACCCTCCGGACGGAAAATGAAGAAGGCGTGCGCATCGCATTTCATCAGTATCAGAATGAATATGAAGAGGCAGAGGGAATTATTTCTGATATCCAGAGAAAGAGAAGGACAGAGCAGGCAAATTACAGTGATTTTGCCATTCTCTACCGGACCAATGCCCAGGCCCGTGCGCTGGAGGAGAAATTTGTCTATGCCGGGCTCCCTTACCGGGTAGTCGGCGGTGTCAATTTCTATCAGAGAAAAGAAATCAAGGATATGATCGCTTACCTCAAGGTAATCGATAGCGGCATTGATGATGTTTCTGTTCGCCGTATCGTAAATGTTCCCAGGCGCGGAATCGGCGCTGCAAGCCTGCAGAAGGCCGCTGATTTTGCAGAGAACAGCGGGATGAGCCTTTTTGAGGCCCTGCGCGGGGCGGACCGGATTCCGGAACTGAAGCGAAGTGCGGCTAAAATCCACGTATTTACAGACCTGATCCAGGTATTCCGGGCAAAAGCGGAATATATGAATCTGTCGGATCTTTATGACAGCATCCTGGAGGATACCGGCTACCTGGCCGAGCTGCAGGAAGAGGAGACGGATGAGGCTTTGACAAGGATTGAGAACCTGGAGGAGCTTCGCAATAAGATTGTCGAATATGAAGAGGGAAGCGAAAATCCTGACCTGAGCGAGCTGCTGGAACAGATTGCCCTGGTTGCTGATATCGATAATGTCGCAGAAGACGATGATCGTGTTCTGCTGATGACTCTGCATAGTGCCAAGGGACTGGAGTTCCCGCATGTATACATGAGCGGCATGGAGGACGGTCTCTTCCCGGGCTATATGTCTATGGTTTCAGATGATCCGGATGAGATTGAGGAGGAAAGACGTCTTTGCTATGTGGGAATTACCCGTGCCCAGAAGACTCTCAGCCTCAGCTGTGCAAGGACCAGGATGCGTCAGGGAGAGCGCCAGCTCAACCCGGTCTCCCGCTTTGTCAGAGAGATTCCGAAAGAATTGATCGATGGCAGGGTGCCTTCCAAAAATGCTTTCCGCGCGTTTGACGATGATGACGGAGGCTATGCTTTTACAGCTCCGGATCCTGCGCCTGCTTATGCGCCTCGCCGTGAGAAGAGCAAACCGGCTTTCAAATATGAGATAGATTCATTTATCAAGAAAGGCTCCCAGATGGGAGGGACAGAGCCGGATTACGGAGAAGGAGACAGAGTCTCCCATGTCAAGTTTGGACAGGGAACCGTAGTCTCTTTGGAAAAAGCGGATAACGATTATAATGTCTCTGTCGATTTCGACAAATTTGGTGTCAGAAAAATGAAAGCAAGCTTCAGCAAGCTGAAAAAGATTTAAACACAGCTGGCTGAAAAAGATTGCATCACAGTATAGTAACGAAAACAGGATTGTGATATAATATTTTAGAAATCATTCTACCCGGCCAGATGGAGAGAGCCGAAGGAATAGGAAAGGACGTGCTGCTATGAATAGTAAATTTGATGATCTGATCAGCTTTGCAAAGATCAGCGAAGTAATCCGCAAGAATGCAATCACAGAAGAAAAGAAAAAAACACTTACCATGGTCCTGGCAATCTGTGCAGTGATCCTGGCAGCTGCAGCTATTGCAGTAGTGATCTTTAAGCTTGTTTCTAAAGATGACGACGATGACTTTGATGACGATTTTGATGATGATTTTGAGGATTTCGAGGACGATTTCGTAGAGGAGACTCCCGAGGTTAAGCCCGAGCCCGAGAATTAAGATCAGATATCATATGTGAAAGCTGCGCCTGCAGTCGGGAAAGCTCTATCAAGCAGAACCGCCGCAGGCGCTGTTTCATGATATGGGAAATATGACAGACAGCAGGCAGTGTGTTCCAACCAATATGAAAGTAAAGAGGCTGATATAAGTGAAAAAAGGCGAAATCTATGAAGGCGTGATTGACCACGTCGATTTTCCAAATAAAGGACGAGTGTATCTGGATGAGGGCATGATCACCGTAAAAAACGGGATTCCGGGGCAGAAGGTCCGTTTTATGATTAATAAAAAGAAATCCGACCGTGTGGAGGGGAGACTCCTGGAAGTGCTGGAGGCATCCCC
>CAMMZE010000208.1 GCA_946529195.1 uncultured Lachnospiraceae bacterium | reverse complement strand
CCGGATTATGCCGAAGCGCATAGGACATCTTCCTGCTGATGTAGGCATATCTGTTTTCCTCAGCCATCAGCCCTTCTCCTGTCTGCAAAGTCTCTGTTGATATCCCTGAGTTCCTTCTCGCCGTCGATGTATGGCTGATACATGTCGAGGATACCGGCACTGCACCCATCACAGAGACCGCTGATATTCCCTATGGAATCTGCGATGATTTTCTCCCTCTCCTCACGAGTCGTATCCTTAATCAGATATCCTGGCAAATGAATCACTTCCTATCTGGCTTAGTTGTTATTCTGAGAGCAGTTTGCTGCATAGATTGCGATGACAAGCATCAGACTAGGAATCTCACCGGATTTCCCGCTGTTCATCCAGGATCTCTGCTTCACAGTTTTCCTCAACGAATTGCGAGATCTCATCCATCAAGCTGTCAGCCATAGCATTATGCGGAACGATTGCCGCTACTCCGATTACGATAATCTGGTGAATATCCTGTTCGTCGACTTCTGCAGCTGACACATGGAACTTGTTTTGAAGTCTGGCAACCAGACTTTTTACGATCATTCTCTTTTCCTTCAAGCTGTGTACCCACGGTGCATGCAGCCGGAAAGTCATTGCTGCTATTCTCATAATCTCTTGTTTTCTCTGATAAAAACGTATTCTGTTTCCGATGACCGTTCTGCAGAAAAATGATAATGCATCCGGTCATATGTCTTCAGCATTTCCGGATCTTCGATCTGATGTTCTGCCATAAAACGGACCATATCACCTCTGGCCATCTTGGCATAAACGCCTTTTTGAACGACTCTTCCATTTTCCAGTTCGCCGAATATACATGTGATGAATTGGTCTTCCGACTGCAGATATTTCTCGATGCAGCGGGAATATTCTTTTGACGCCAGATTGATGATCACACCGCTGTCATCACGGACTTCTTTGTAGAGTGCATCTCCCCAATATTCATAAAGATTGACAGTTTCTGCGACTTTTGCTTTGGCCTGCATCTCCAGACGATATGGGGTTACCCCATCCATCGGTTTCAATACACCGTAAAAGCCGGATAGAATCCGCAAATGTTCCTGCACATAATCGAACTGTCTGTCCTCGAAGACAGCAGGCGACATGTATTGAAATGCAATCCCATCATAAGAGAGAATCGCCGGCGTAAGCGATGCTTTACTGTCAAGATCCATGTCCTGCAAACGAGCGTAATTTTCCTCTGCGATTTTGTCATTGCATGTCCAGAGTTTCTTTGCCTCTGCATAGGACAACGTCTGCAACCAGCGTAGGATTTCTTTCGTCTGCGAAAGGAGTACAGGCATGCTGACAGGAGAAAGGCTGTCCGAATCTACCCGCATCTTCTTTGCCGGAGAGAGGATGATCCTCATGAAAGTGCCTCCAGCATCTGTGCCGGGTTGTCTGCAGCTTTGACCTTGCCCATTGCCTTTATGATCGTGCCTTCTTCGTCAATCAGATAGGTTGTGCGGATCGTTCCCATTGAGACCTTGCCGTAATTCTTCTTCTCGCCCCAGGCACCGTACATTTCCAGAACCTTATGTTCCGGATCCGACAGAAGCGTAAAAGGCAAGGTGTATTTTTCTTCAAAGTTCTTGTGCGACTTCACGCTGTCCTTGCTGACGCCAAGCACAACTGCACCCTTCTCCTGAATCTGCGGATAACGTTCCGCAAAACCACAGGCCTGCTTTGTACAGCCAGCCGTATTATCCTTCGGATAGAAATATAAGATCACCTTTTGACCTCTGTAATCTTCCAATGAGTGCATTTCTCCGTTCTGATCCGGCAATGTAAAGTCCGGTGCTTTCATTCCAACTTCGAGCATAGGCTGGTCCTCCTGCAAATGTTCTTTGCGAATCATTGTAATGCGCGCTGCAGTTTCTTCTCTATCTCCCTGGCTGTCTTTGCCCCAATGCCTCTGACCGGGACATACCATCTTAGATTCTGTACTGCCTCTTCCAGGTCTGATACCATACGAATGCCGGCAGCGTACATGCTCTCAAACTGCTTCAGGCTGAGTCCGATGCGTAGGCAAAGATCTTCACCGCAGGCCAGACTCCCTTCTTCTCTCTGTATTTCCGGAGGCGCATCCACCCCCCGTTTTGCAAGATAATCCCGCAGAGTACTGTCATAACCATTCAAATACCAGCAGGACACCTCCGGCCACTTCAACTTCTGCATTGCCTTGGTATGATAGGTACTGATGGTCCCGGCAGCCCGATTCATTGCCTGCCCGATCTCATCATTCTTCTTATGCTCCCGGTATTTCATTTCCAGAACCTTCTGATGACGGTCCCGGAGCTGACCTACCGCTACCTCAAGTCCCGCAAGCTGGTTCGGATTCATACTGTCTGCCGAAAGATTCTCAATTCGCAGAGCCTTAACTAAATTGTCCGGCTATGGAAGCACCTTTTTCTCTCCCGGTGCCCCAATCTTGCGAATTCCAAGGACCTTTTTGATAGCGCGCTCGTCCGCACTTGGATAAAGCTCCCTTACCCTTGAGAAAATGCATTCGCCGGAATCCTTTGGGTTCTCCTGATAACGGCTGGTCACATGGTCATAACCCCATAGGTGTTCCGGCGTACAGTAGACTGCGATTCCCCAGCCATACTCCTGCCCCGACTTATTCTTCCTCTGCCGGAATTCACGGATACACAGATAGGTCTGCATCTGAAGGCTGGTGATCTCACCTTCAAAGTTCTTCTCTCCGCCTTTCCCGTAGCCGGAAAGCTCCTTCGTCTCAAAGGAAAACAACTCCCGATCCTGATTCTCCTCAGCAAAAAGATCCATGATCTTCTTGCTCTTCATGCTGGCAAGTTCATCATCCCAGCGAGCGTCGAAATCATAACCATCCCTGCGATAGTTTGCAAAGACCGGAAACCATTCCCTGGAAATGAACCCCACTGTCCTGTTGAAGAATTTTCCGTATGCGACATGTCCTCTTGCAGCCAGGATTCCGCGCCACTCCCAGGGATCGATCGACGGATCTCCCGACCACCAGCCGCCTG
>CAMMZE010000207.1 GCA_946529195.1 uncultured Lachnospiraceae bacterium | reverse complement strand
CTCCGGAGTACACAGGACGTCTGTGCGTCATTGGTTCCGGCATCAAAGAAGACAAACTCAAGGAACTCTTCCTGCTCGGTTAATTCTCCTGAAAGGATAATAAAGTATGAATGAAGATTATATTATTCCCGTGTATCTGATCATGGGATTTCTGGAAGCTGGTAAGACGACTTTTATCCGGGAAGTCCTCGAGAGCGGGGATTTCACGGATGGCGACAAGGGCGTCTATATCTGCTGTGAGGAAGGCGAGTGCGAGATCCCGGACAAGCTTCTGAAGGCAAACAGGATGCAGAAGATCGAGATCGAGGACATGGAGCAGCTGCAGGAGCCCGGATTCTTTGCCAATATTGCCAAAGAATACCAGCCGGAACGCGTTTTTATCGAGTTTAACGGCATGTGGGATCCCGACCTGGTAATCAGTGCCGATATGCCGGAGCATTGGGAAGTATTTCAGACCATCACTCTGATCGATGCCCGCAGTTTTGCCTCTTACCTGCAGAATATGCGGTCTATCATCGGCAATGTGATCAAGTGCTCGGAGGTTGTAATCTTTAACCGATGCAGCAAGGATCAGGATCTGCCCTCTTTCCGCAGAAGCGTCAAGGCCGCTAACACCACAGGAAATGTGATGATGCAGTTCATCAGCGAAGATGGCGAGTATATCGATCTGGGCAAGGATGTGCCCCCTTATGACCTGAATGCGCCCATCATTGAGATCAGCGATATGGACTACGGTCTCTGGTATCTGGATGCAGAGGAAAACCGTGACCGTTATGAAGGAAAGACCGTAAAGTTCCTGGGTAATGTTCTCAAGGATAAGCAATTTGCCCGCGGCTACTTTGTTCCCGGCAGAAATGCCATGACCTGCTGTGAAGCAGATATCCGTTTTATCGGTTTTCTGTGCAAGAGCAAATTTACAGATAAGCTGCAGGACAACCAGTGGGTTGAGGTGACAGCGGAGATCAAGTATGAGCGCCGCAAGGAGTACAGAGGACAGATTCTTCCGGTTCTCCACGCAAAGCATATCGCAGTGGTTGCAGAACCGCCCAAGGATAAGCAGCTGGTATATTTCAATTAAAACTCTGTTATTGACAGAAAAGATGCAGACCGGTGTCACTTGACACCGGTCTGTTTTTTATGCTAGTATTGTAAAAATAAAATGTTTATTATTAAACTAAAGTAAGGAGGACGCAGATTGAGGGATTATAAAGAGATGGAAATCTTAGATTTATACCTGAACAGACAAAAGGATGTCTGCATCAGAAATGATGAGATCGCGCCGGTCCTTTTTAAGGAATACGGGGTTTATCACGGTTTGAGAGATGATGAAGGACAGGGCGTGCTGACGGGCCTGACCAATATTTCCAGAATCGTGTCTTATAAAAAAGAAAACGGAGTCAGAAGACCCTGCGAGGGGCAGCTCTGGTACCGGGGATACCGGGTCGAAGATCTGATTGGGGACCTGGGAGCAGATGAGATGGGCTTTGAGAAAATCGCTTACCTGCTTCTGATGGGGCAGATGCCTTCCAAGGAAGAAGAGAAGGAATTTACAGCCCTTCTGGCAAGTCTTCGTCCGCTTCCGGTCAATTTTGTCCGTGATGTGGTTATGAAGGCGCCGACGCAGGATATCATGAACGCCATGACCAAAAGTATCCTTACCCTGGCTTCTCATGATAAGAAACCGGGAGATCAGAGCCTGGAAGCTTCCCTGCTCAGCAGCCTGCAGCTGATTGCCCAGATGCCCCTTCTGGCAGTTTATTCTTATAACAGTTACAATTATAAGAGAAATGATAAGACCATGTTCATCCACAATCCGGATCCTGCTCTTTCCGCGGCTGAAAATATACTGCGTCTGCTGCGCGTGGACAGCAGTTTCACCCCGCTGGAGGCCAAGGTCCTGGATACCGCCCTGATCCTGCATATGGAGCACGGCGGCGGTAATAATTCGACCTTTACCACCAGGGTCGTGACTTCCACAGGATCCGACACCTATGCGACCATTGCGGCAGCCATGAGCTCTCTGAAAGGACCCAAGCATGGCGGTGCCAATATCAAGGTCATGGAGATGATGGAAGATATCCGCAGCCATGTCGCAGATATCAATGATGAGGATCAGGTCTGCGATTACCTGGTTAGGATCCTGGACGGGCAGGCCTTTGACGGCAAAGGCCTGATCTACGGGATCGGACATGCCGTATACACGGTTTCAGATCCCAGAGAACGTGTCTTTAAGAAATATGTGGAGCAGATGGCACAGGAGAAAGGCCGGATGGAAGATATGCGCCTTTACCAGATCATTGAGGACCATGCCCCGCGGATGCTGATGGAGAAAAAAGGACTGCAGACTCCTGTATGCACAAACGTCGATTTTTACAGCGGTTTTGTATATGATATGCTGGGAATCCCCAGGGAATTATATACAGCGTTTTTTGCCATTGCCAGGATCGTAGGGTGGAGCGCGCACAGAATCGAAGAGCTGATTACATCGGATAAGATCATCCGCCCGGCTTATAAGAGTGTCATGAAGGAGTGCAGAGATGATCAATGACAAAGTAGAAAGTCTGCTATACGGGATGAAATTCCGCCTTCTTTTGCAGAATCGCCAGAAGCCGATCCTGGAAAAGTATAAGCTTCACAGAATCGATCTGCTGATTCTGCTCTATCTGGCAGGTGCCGGAGACCATGATACATCCGGCGACATCATGAAGCTGGAAATGTTCACCAGAGGGCACATATCACAGTCTCTGGGGAGGCTGTGCAGGAAAGGACTGGTTACAGCAGAGAGAGATGTCTGCGACAGGAGATGTTATCACAACAAGATTACGGGAGACAGTGCTGTAATCATCGAAGAAGTCAAAGATGCTGCTGACCAGGTGGAGCAGGTTATCTTTGAGGGCATGACAGAAGAAGAAAAGAAGACTTTTGCGATCCTGTCCAGGAAAGTACTGGACAATATTGAGAAAGCAGTATAAAAAGAACCGGCGCAGCTTTTTTTGTGGCTGCGCCGGTTTTACATATTAAGCCGACA
>CAMMZE010000206.1 GCA_946529195.1 uncultured Lachnospiraceae bacterium | reverse complement strand
AATAGCGGCCAGTGCAATAGAAGCGGCCGATGCAGTGGCTGTCATCTCCAGGACATTTGACTGCTTTTCATCCAGGGTTTCTATGGTCTTCCGGTAGGTTTTCTGATCAGAAAACACCGGCGAAAGGGCAAACCTGGACACGAGAATGGCTATAATCAGGCAGGCACTGATGATTAATTCTTTCTTATGATCGCTGATCTGCATTTTATACATCTTCCTCCATCTTCGCATATCCGGCAATAATGCCTTTGAGGACTGAAACTGTATCATCCATATCTTCTGCTGCTATATGTTCATAAGGACCATGGAAGGCGTAGCCGCCGGTACCCAGATTGGGGCAGGGCAGGCCACGGAAGGACAGCTGGGCGCCGTCTGTGCCGCCCCGGATCGCAATCTCAAGAGCTTCCATTCCGGTATCTCTTATTGCCTTCCTTGCTGTCTCGATCAGATGCATACAGGGGCGGATCTTTTCGATCATATTCCTGTAGTCTTCCTTGATGCTGAGATTGACTGTTCCTTGTCCGTACTTTTCATTGAGACTTTGTTCAATCATTTTCAGGGTATGGATCTTTGCATCAAAAAGGGCGCTGTCATGATCCCTTATAATGAATTTTACTTTTGCTGTGCCCAGATTTCCTTCCAGGGACATAAGGCCGTAATAGCCTTCCCGTCCTTCTGTGGTCTCTGGTCTTTCTGCCGGAGGAACCATGGATACGATTTCTGTGGCAATGAGGGAGGCATTGACCATACGGTTCTTTGCCTCGCCGGGATGTACGCAGATTCCTTTGACAGTGAATACGGCAGATGCTGCATTGAAATTCTCATAGCAGAGTTCATTTATCGGACCTCCGTCTACTGTATAGGCATAATCTGCTCCGAAGGCATCAAGATCAAGCTCGCGGGCTCCATGTCCGATTTCTTCATCGGGAGTAAAGGCGATGCAGATTTTGCCATGGGGGCTGCCCTCCTTAAGAAGCTCTTCTGCCGTAGTCATGATCTCTGCCACACCGGCCTTGTCATCAGCACCCAGAAGTGTGCTTCCGTCTGATGTGATCAGTGTCTTCCCCTTCATATCCTTCAGCTCGGGAAACTTTTCAGGAGAAAGGATATGTCCCTCTTTCAGTACAATCTCTTTTCCGTCATAATTCTCATGGACCAGAGGATTGACATTTTCTCCGCTGTAATCAGGAGCTGTGTCCATATGGGCGATAAAACCGATCCGGGGACAGTCCTCACAGCCTGCAGAAGCAGGTATGCTTCCGTATACATAGCAGTTGTCCTCCACACGTGCATCTTCTATCCCCAGACTTTTCATCTCCTCCACAAGAAGATTTGCAAGGTCGAACTGCCGCATGGTAGACGGTGTTGTCTCCGCGGAATCATCGCTTGTTGTATGGATTTTAACATAGTTCAAAAGTCTTTCATAAGCTCTCATATTAATCTGGTGCCTTTCTGGTAGTTTATTATTTTGTTTTGTATTATCACGTCATAGAATCCGGCATGTAAGACTGATGATGGTTGTATTGTCCTGGTGCATATCCGATGCTGCCGCCGCTTTTTTCTGCAGGCGGTGGTGGATATAGGCCGGATTGTCAGGATTCGCCAGGATGATCTCCATAATCTCCTGATCAGACAATGCATTGCTGAGCCCATCACTGCAAAGAAGGATCACATCTTTATCTCTCAGAGTAAGTGCCTGCTCATTTGTGTCAATCAGCTTGATCTCTCCCATGCCGATGTAACTGATCAGACCGGCACCGCGAAAGGCCTCAGACTCATACTTTTCCTTGCTGATCTTACCCTCTTTATAGAGGTCATTCAGAACTGTCAGATAAATGTGTTCCCGAACCACGCAGAATATTTCTCCATCGCGTATCACATAGATCTTGCTGTCTCCCACGGACATCCACCAGGCTTTCCCGTCTCTGATCAGGACTGAGACAACAGTAGTTCCTGTGTCAAGAGGCTCACCTGAAGAATCAGTCAGGGATGCGACTTCCCGGTCAATGTCCCGGGCTGCTTTTACCAGAGACTCCCGGATATTGATATCCTGACTGAAGCGCATTTCCTCCATGTACTCCGAAAAACGTCTGATAGCATGGTCGCTGGCCATATCTCCCGACTGCATGCCGCCCATTCCGTCACAGATTACTGCCACGGCATTGTCCATAGATTCATTTATATTCAGATAGTATCGGTCCTGCTGGCTTCTCCTGCCGCCGATTACACTGGAGGATGTACCCAGTATGATCATCTTAGGCGGAACTGCCTGTTGATTTCCTTCCATTGATTTCTCCTGTATAAAGGATTGTTTTTTGTTGAACAAAAAACTCCTAAAATGGCAAAACTGCCAGGGCTGAATAATTATCCCTGGTATCCGGTCTGCTGTTCTTCAGTACGGTCTCTTCCATCCGGACAAGCCAGTCACTCACATCCGAAGATTTCTTCAGAGCCTTTTCCATTTCCTTCTCATCAATATGCTCCCAGAAACCATCCGTACAGAGCAGGAAGGCATCCTGGCTTCCTGCCAGGACAGGTTCACTTAGATGAAAAGCAGGCTCATTGGTGTCAGATCCAAGGACTGCAAGAAGTTTATTCCGGTCGGGATGGGAAGACAGGTCGCTCTCTCTGATTTCTCCCAGTTTAAGAAGCATCTGGGGCACACTGTCATCCACCGTGCGGAATGCAAATTTCCCTTCTCTGAAATAGTATAGTCTGGAGTCCCCTATGTGACCCCAGGAAAAGCGATTTCCCTCCTGCAGGAGAAGTACAAGAGTGGTACGCATACTCTCTAGTGAAGGATCCTGACTGATCTTTTCTCTGATAGCCTTCTGAGCCTCTGAAAAGCAAACTGATAATAGGTCCGGATCCCGATAATGGAAGGGATAGAGAGTCCTGCATACATCTGCGGCAATCCCCGAGGCTACTTCGCCTCCCCTGTGCCCTCCGAGGCCGTCCGCAAGTATATAAAGGCCCAGTTCCGGTCCCATATGGGAAGTTGCGACACAGTCGTCATTCTTTTTTCTGCC
>CAMMZE010000205.1 GCA_946529195.1 uncultured Lachnospiraceae bacterium | reverse complement strand
GCGGCAGATGGCCTGGTGATCGGAAGCCCGGTCTACTATGGATCTCCCAACGGCAACCTGCTTTCTTTCCTGGACAGACTCTTTTACAGCACCCATTTTTCCAAGCATATGAAGGTGGGCGCTGCGGTGGTCAGCTGCAGAAGAGGCGGTAATACAGCAAGTTTTGATGTATTAAATAAGTATTTCACCATCAGCAGCATGCCTGTCGCTTCTTCCACATACTGGAACCAGGTGCACGGCTTTACCGCGGAAGATGTAAAGAAAGACCTGGAAGGTCTGCAGACCATGAGAAACCTTGCCAGAAGCATGAGTTTCATGATCAAGGCATTTGCGGATGCAAAGGAAAAGTACGGGTATCCTGAACTGGAGGACAGCTGCTTCACCAGCTTCCCGGACGGGAAATAGGCGACAGAGGACAGGGAGAGACATGAAAGTAGAGTTCAGGCGTGATGGACTGACGATCCGCGGCCATATTTTTGGAAGGAGACCTGATCCGCAGCATGCGGTGATTTTAAGCCATGGTTTTCTGGCCAATGAAAAGATGTGTTACAGGTACGCAAAACTTCTGGCGGAAATGGGATTTCTGGCAGTTACCTTTGATTTCTGCGGCGGCGGAATCATCAGCAGAAGTGACGGCAGCAGCCGGAATATGACTGTTTTTACGGAAAAGGCGGACCTGCTTACCGTGATAGATGGGGTGAAAAAGCAATTTACACCGATCAGTATCAGTCTGCTTGGCTGCAGCCAGGGCGGCCTGGTATCCGGCCTGATGGCCAGGGAGCTGGGGGCAGAGGTGATCAGCCGTCTGATCCTCTTTTATCCGGCGGTTTGTATTCCGGATGATGCCCGCAAAGGGAAGATGATGCTATACAAGTTTGATCCGGCGCATATTCCGAATCTCCTGGGACGCATTCCCATGCCGCTGGGCGGAGATTATGCCAGAACGGTGATTGATATGGATCCCTACGAGGCCTTGAGCGGATATACGGGGCCGGTGCTCCTGGTTCACGGTACCAAAGATGAAATTGTAAATATCAGATATGCGCGGAAGCTCAGGGAGATTTATCCGGGCTGCAGATATGAAGAAATCGAGGGAGCCGGGCATGGATTTCAGGGAGAAGACGATGACCTGGTCTGCCGGATCCTGCGTGAGTTTATGAGATAGGAGACAGGGGACGGTTCTCTGTCTCCCCCTCTTCTCCCATGGTTTTGTGGGTGAAGAAGGGTGAAAGGGACAAAGTCCCCCAAATAAAGGGAGACAGAGAACCGTCCCCTGTCTCCCAGGAGGGCTGATGATGAGTACGGGGATGATTTTTGATTGCGCCAGGCGTTACTATTCTGTCGGGACCATCGAGCGATTGATTGATGTTTTGTCTGGCGATGAAGGCGCTTTTCTGCAGCTGCATCTGACGGATAATCAGAATGTTGGTCTGGAGTGTGCTTTTCTCGGGCAGACGGCGGACCGGGCGGAGCTTTTGCCGGATGGCAGTTATCGGAATCCGCAGACAGGCCTGCAGTTTTTGTCGGCAGAACAGATCCGGGAAATTCTGGCCTACGCCGCAGACCGCGGTGTGGAAATCATTCCGGAAATCGAAGCTCCTGCCCATATGGAAGGCTTTTTCAGGCTGGCGGAGTATCATTTGGGCAGTGAGTATGTGGATGAAATTGCTTTTGCGCGGTGGGATTACCCGGGGGAACTTGATATTTCCTCAGCCCCTGCTCTCTGGTTTGTCCAGAATTTGTACGATGAATACATGCAGTTATTCAAAGGCTGTTCTTACTTTCATATCGGCTGCGACGAGCATTTCTCAGGCGCCGAAGAGGACAAAGCTTCTTATATATTCAGAATGTCAGCCTACGTGGGCAGCCGGGGATTTACCGTGCGCATGTGGAATGACCTTTTGAAAAAAGACAGGATCGGCGGTCTGGACAAGAGAATCCAGGTGACCTACTGGAGCTGGGATGGGGAGGCGCAGGATCCGGAAGTGAGGGCTGCCCGCAGAGCGGAGCGAGCTTCCGTGCCGGATTTGCAGGAAGAAGGATTTGATATCCTGATCTGTAATGCCTATTATCTGTATTACGTTCCCTCGCCAAGAAACTTCAACGAGCATGACAATGATTATACGATAGAAGATCTGCACCGGAGTTGGAATCTGAAAGTCTGGGACAGCAATAGAGGGACAGCTTTGGACTCTGCCGATCACCTCATAGGCAGCGCAGTCTCCATGTGGAGCGAAGACTCGGCAGAGCTGCCACAAGAGCCGATTTTAGCACAGTTTATCAGACAATATAAGGCGATGAGGGGACAGGTTCTTTGACCAATGTCTCCCTCTCGGAGTGGAAAATATGGGACATTTTGCGGTAATTGATATTGAGACCAACTGGGATAATGAAATGATGTCCATCGGCGCGGTGGTGGCCAATGACTGGAACTACGGTCTGATCGCGTCCAAGTATTTCATCATCGATCCCTGCTATAAGGTAGGCGGCATGTTTTCCCACTGCCTGCCCAGGCCGGACCGGAAAAAGGCAGCCGTCTGCACGCGGGCAGATGCCATGAGAAAGCTGCGGGACTGGTTTGGTGAATTTGATATTGGCTCTTTGTATGCCTATAATGCGACTTTCGACAAGGGTCATCTGCCGGAACTGGGCGACTATCGCTGGCACGATATTATGCGGATCGCGGCCTACAATCAGTACAATAAAAAGATCACGCCGGATATCGAGTGCTGCCGGTCCGGGCGGATGAAGCGGGGCTACGGCGTGGAGCCCATCACCCGCATGCTGACAGGCAGATACTACGCCGAAACCCACAATGCCCTTCAGGACGCAATCGACGAGTTGCGGATCATGGAGCTGCTGGGGCTGGACATCGAAGTGTACGAAAAAGCGCGGCTGAGGTGAGGAGACAGGGGACGGTTCTCTGTCTCCCTCTCTTCTCCCATGGTTTTGTATGTGAAGAAGGGCAAAGGGGACAAAGTCCCCCAAATAAAGGGAGACAGAGAACCGTCCCCTGTCTCCCTGGTAATCATATTAAGGATAGTGTAAAATATTATACATAAATATAAAA
>CAMMZE010000204.1 GCA_946529195.1 uncultured Lachnospiraceae bacterium | reverse complement strand
GAACAAGAAGCCCCCACTTCTGAGCAAAGCGGAAAGTGGTGGGAGTATGTCACGATAGAATCCAGCCTGCTCGATGCATGTGCCCTTGCGATTTTGCATAGAGGTGATACCTACGGCTACGAGATCACGCAGGAGATGAAAAAGTCGATTGCCGTGTCCGAGTCGACACTTTACCCGGTGCTTCGCAGACTCCAGAAGGAGCAGCTTTGCAGGACATATGATCAGCCTTATCAGGGCAGGAATAGAAGGTATTATTCAATTACAGAAAAGGGCGAAGCCCAGCTGCACATCTATGTGCAGGAGTGGAATCAGTACAAGGACGCGATCCAGAGACTGCTGGACGGACAGGACAAGACCGCAGAGCAAGCGGTGAGGATGGATGAGGAGAGAGGTGCGACCGATGAGAAAGATTGAGTACATTTCCATATTGCAGAAGGAACTTTCCAAGCTGCCGCCCGACGAGATCGCAAGCGCGACAGAGTATTTTGAGGAGATCTTCGAAGAAGCTACAGAAGGTCTGGACGAAGAGGCCAGATGGCAGGAAGAGGAGCGGCTGACCGCGGAGTTTGGCAACCCCAAAAAGGTTGCGGCCCAGATCAAGGCAGATTACGCAGCCAGAATCCTGGGAGATGATACAGAAAACCTGCCTGTTCCGGCAAGTCCCCGGAAAAAGGTTTCCGCGGTTTGGTGGATCCTGCTCGGCATCTTAGCGGCACCGGCGGCCATCCCCATTGCGATCATTCTGATTGCTCTGCTCATTTTGATTTGCGCGGCTGTAGTCGCCGGGGCAGGCCTCGGGATCAGCCTGATCGGACTAGGCATACTCGGCCTGGAGGGCGTTTTCGCCGTACGCCTCATGGCAGTTGGCATTGGACTGATGGTTCTGGCATTTTCCGCAGCAGTCGGAGCAGGATTCTTCCTTCTTTTCAAGGCAATTGTCAAGGCAGCTGCCAGAAAGATTTCCGAGAGCAATGAGAGAAGAAAAGCTAGAAAACAGGAAGACGAGTGGGCTGCGCCTGCAGATGTTCCCGCAGACGGAGAAAGGAGCGACTTATGAAAAAGAGAGCCATATTTTTTGTAGTATGCGCGGCGGTATTTGTGATCGGTGCAGTACTGACCCTGGCTGGTTATATGAATGGTGCAGTGGATGAGATGGATGCAGCAGGCGGACAGCTGGGTCTGCAGGGAACAGTGGCTGTAGAAACTACCGTGACCGAATCCGACTTTACCTTTGATTCGATCGATGCGGAAGGAACCTTTGACCTGGTACTGGCAGGAAGCAAGTATTATCAGAGCGCTCTGGATGATTTTGAGCTGACCGGTGTGGAAGCAAAGACCGGCAAGGTCATCATCATTGACCAAAAAGACAAGAAGGCTCCGACTGCGAAGACGGAGGGCAGCAAGCTGGTCATCAGCGGCAGCAAGGAGACCAGGATTGGATTGTACGCGCCGACGGTGATTGTGCTGTGCGGGGATGAAGAACTTAAGTCGATTGATACAGCACTTGAAGCCGGGGACCAGAAGCTGTATGGCCTTTCCTTTGCCAAGGCCAATATCGCCTCCCAGGCCGGTGATATAGAGTGTCAGGACATCCTCAGCGAGGGTCTGAGCATCAAGGTGGAAGCCGGGGATGCAGAGGTGGACGGTGTCTTAAAGGGAGAGACGCAGATCGAGCTTGAGGCAGGTGACATGGAGGTCTGCACCTTTAGCGGACTTGCCGGTTACAGCATTGAGGCCAGCACCCAGGCGGGAGAGATTACCGTAGGGGAGAAAAGTGTGGGAGACCAGTATTCCCAGAAGGGCGGATCCGATCAGCTCAAGCTGACGATCAGCGCAGGAGACATCGACCTGTACGAGAGATGATCGCAGGGCGATTTTACATAGATAGACGGTCTGATTTCGAAAGGAAATCAGACCGTTTTTTATAGAAGATTTTAACGAATACATATATAATAGACTCAAGAGTATGCAAAGAAGCGGCTTTGCCTATAGGAGATATGAGGCTCATCAGATGGCAGACGGATAGGCAAACGGATCGGAAAAGGAGGAGAGTTTACTATGCGTGAGAAAAACACACTTGCGTCGCGTATGATGAACCTTGGTACAGAGTCAGCATTTGGAGTCCTTGCGCGGGCCAATGAACTGGAAGCAGCAGGAAGAACGATCATTCATTGCGAGATCGGACAGCCGGACTTTAAGACGCCGGCGCATATCATCGAAGCAGCTTATCAAGCGATGAAAGACGGCTATACCGGCTACGGGCCGACGCCCGGCTATCCGCAACTGCGCGAGCGGATCGCTGCCTACTACAGAGAGGAAAAAGGGGTCCCGGCGCAGATGGATCAGGTTGTGGTGGTTCCAGGCGGCAAACCGGTTATGTTTTTTACCATGCTGATGCTGATTGAGCCCGGTGATGAGGTCATCGTTCCCGATCCCGGCTTTCCCATCTATCAGTCCTGTGTCCGCTTTGCCGGCGGCAAGGTGGTACCGCTGCAGCTGAAGGCAGAGAATCGGTTCTGCTTTACCCCGGAGACCCTGCGGGCAGCCATCACACCCAAAACCAAACTGGTCATCTTAAACAGCCCCTCCAACCCGACTGGCGGTGCCTGTACCGCAGAGGATCTGAAAGGCCTGGCTGCGGTGCTGGCCGAGCACCCGGATAGCTATATTCTGGCTGATGAAATCTATGACCGCCTGGTTTATGGGGTGGATATTGCCCCTTCCATCGCGGCGCTGCCGGGCTCTCAGGATCGGACCATCATCCTGAATGGTTTTTCCAAGAGCTACTCCATGACCGGATGGCGGCTGGGCTACGGCATTATGCGGCGGGATCTGGCGGAGCAGATGGAGCTCCTCATGGTCAACTCCAACTCCTGCGCGGCATCCTTTAC
Source organism: uncultured Lachnospiraceae bacterium (assembly GCA_946529195.1). The sequence continues at coordinate 185 of CAMMZE010000204.1, read as the reverse complement.
CCAGATGGCAGCCCTTAAGGCTCTGGATGGGCCGCAGGACTTTGTCCTGGAGATGAAAGCAGCATTTCAGGAGAGGCGGGACTGGCTGGTCGATGCCTTAAACCAGATCCCGGGGATCCGCTGCGAGAAACCGCAGGGAGCCTTCTACGCCTTCCCCGACATTTCTTCTTTCGGGCTGAGCTCCC
>CAMMZE010000203.1 GCA_946529195.1 uncultured Lachnospiraceae bacterium | reverse complement strand
AGAAGGCCTCAAACCGGTACCCTGGAATCCCAATGGCTATTATATCGATGATAAGAAGAAATATTCTTCCAATCCTCTCTATCATGCCGGAGCTTATTATATTCAGGAGGCAAGCGCTATGCTGCCGGCTCAGCTGGCAGATGCCAGACCCGGAGAAAAGATCCTGGATCTTTGTGCTGCTCCCGGCGGGAAAAGCACAGCAGTAGGGGCGGCTCTTCAAGGACAGGGGCTGCTGATTTCCAACGATATCAGCCGCACACGTGCCAAAGCCCTCCTTCACAATATCGAAGTCTTCGGCATCACCAATGCGGCGGTGATCAGCGAATATCCGGATAAATTAACCAGCTATTTTCCGGACTTTTTTGATAAGATCCTTATTGACGCTCCCTGTTCCGGGGAAGGCATGTTTCATAAAGAACCTTCTATGGTAAACGCCTGGATGGCAAAGGGACCGGAAGAGTATCATAAGATCCAGAAGGAGATTCTTCAGGCTGCAGACAAAATGCTGCGGCCGGGCGGAAGACTGATCTACTCGACCTGCACATTTTCCCCTGTGGAAGATGAGGGAAGCATTTCCTGGTTTTTAGACCAGTATCCGGAGTATTATATCTGTGATATACGGCAGGAACAGACCTTCCTTGCTGATTGCCTGGCACCCGGAAGACCGGAGTGGGGGAATGGGGATCCTTCTCTTGCCTGCGCCTTCCGCGTATGGCCCCATCTGGCAGAGGGAGAGGGGCATTTTGCTGTCGTCCTGCAAAAAGGAGATCCTCTGCCGGCTGCGGCAGACAAGAAAAAGAAAAAAATAGCAGTTCCCAAGAAAAATCGTGACCTGGAAGCCTTTTTCAACTTTTTGGATAAGGAGAAGATCCATTGGAATTATGATCCGGAGAGACTGGTATTCTCAAAGGGTTATGTCCGTTATGTTCCGGAAGGAATGCCAGAACTGCCGGGTGTACATATCCTGCGCAGCGGTCTCTTTCTGGGTGAAATCAAAAAAGGCCGCTTTGAACCAAGCACGGCTTTTGCCAGGGCTCTGCAGCCGGAAGAATGCAAAAATGTCATCCGCTATCCGGCAGACGGCACAGACATTCTCCGCTATCTGAAGTGTGAGACGCTCTCAGTGGATCAGGATCTGCCTGCAGGCTGGTATCTGATCTGCGCAGATGACTGCCCGCTTGGATGGGCCAAGGTCCAGAATGGTACCCTGAAAAACAAGTATCCGCCCGGATGGCGCATATTATAATTGACAAAGGAAACAAAGATGGTAAGGATCGATAAATATCTGGCTGACATGGGAAAAGGAACCCGCACAGAAGTGAAGAAATATATCAAAAGCGGCAGAGTGCGCGTGGACGGCAATGTGGTACAGCGTCCTGAGACCAAGGTCAGTCCGGATCAGATCATCACACTGGACGGGGAGCAGCTGGTCTATGAAGAGTTTCAGTATTATCTGATGAATAAGCCGGCCGGACTCATTTCCGCGTCTGATGATGCCAGACAAAAGACGGTTGTTGACCTGATCAGTGACCGGGGGAGAAGAAATCTTTTCCCGGTCGGAAGATTGGATAAAGATACGACGGGACTGCTCCTGATTACAGATGATGGGACACTGGCGCACAGCCTCCTTTCCCCCCGCCATCATGTTTCCAAGATCTATGTGGCTGAAGTAGACGGCCTGTTGGAGGAAGAGGATATCCGGCTTTTTAAAGAGGGCATACAGCTGGAACAAGATTGGACCACTCTGCCTGCAGAGCTTGAAATCCTCGAGGCCGGAGAGCAGTCTCTTGCCCGCATCACAATCTATGAAGGAAAGTTTCACCAGATCAAACGCATGTTTGAAGCCGTCGGGAAACCGGTTCTTTCCCTGTCCCGTATTGCCATGGGTCCACTGACGCTTCCGGATAATCTGGAAGAGGGAGATTACCGGGCCCTGACAGACCAGGAATACGAAGCTTTGATGAAACTGAAGAGGTAAAAGATATATGCAGCATCTGGATATGCTTCTGGAAGGAAAAGAAGCTGTCTTATTTGATATCGATGGCACCCTGATTGATTCCATGGGTGTATGGGAAGAAATCGACAGGATCTATCTTAAGCGGTACGGGATTGAAATGCCTGCAAAGCTGCCGGAGATCCTTTCCGGCATGAGTATCGCCCAGACCACTGCCTATTTCCGGGATGTGCTTGGCGTGAAGGAAACGGACGAGAAAATGGTTTCTGATTGGAATGAACTGGCCTATGAGCAGTACAGTCAGCACATTCTTCCCAAGAAAAGCGCCTTGTCATTTGTAGAAGAAATCCATGACAGAGGCATCGTCATGGCAGTGGGGACCAGCAATACCAGAGCCTTGGCAGAAGTCGTATTAAAACGGCTCGGCTTTTTTGAATATTTTGCCTGCATGCTGACAGGAGAAGATGTAAAAAAAGGAAAACCGGATCCTTATATCTACCTGGAAGCAGCAAGACGTGTGCATGCAGATCCATCACGCTGCATTGTCTTTGAAGACATTCCGGAAGGACTTATGGCAGGCTCCCGGGCAGGCATGAAAACCTGCGGCGTCTGGGATCGTTTTTCTTTGATGAAAGAAGAAGACAAAAGAAAAATAGCAGATTATTATATCCGGGACTTTTCGGATATATTTGAAAACCGCGTAGAGATCCTGCGCGGATAGAGGACCATCATGCAGAAATATACCATTGGACAAAATGAGAGCGGCCAGCGTCTGGATAAGTTTCTTTCCAAGTATTTGAAAGAAGCCCCCAAGAGTTTTGTCTATAAAATGCTGCGGAAAAAGAACATTACGCTCAATGAAAAAAAGGCGGAAGGCAGCGAAAAACTGAAAGACGGCGATATCATTACCTTCTGGATGAGTGATGACACACTGGGAAAGTTCCGGGGAGAGCATGAAAGCGGTGCCTTCACCGGGATTCCCTTTCCGGAAATCGTCTTTGAAAACAAAGATTTGCTGATTATGAATAAGCCTGTCGGAATACTGTCACAGAAAGCGGCCAAAGAGGATGTATCAGTCAATGAGATGATGATTGCTTATCTGCTGAACCGCGGAGCAATCAGTGAAGACTCCATGCAGACATTCCGTCCATCCATCTGCAACCGGCTTG
>CAMMZE010000202.1 GCA_946529195.1 uncultured Lachnospiraceae bacterium | reverse complement strand
TCTCATGAAACTTGCTTCTCCCCACTGCCTGCCAGCCGTAAACTGACTCTAAATATATTATGTCCAGAGACATTGGGACGGTTCTCTGTCTCCCCCCGAATGTTTGACATCTTTTGACGAACCGTTTTATAATGAAGCGGTAAATAAATAACAGAACGGGAGATATCTTTACATGAAAAGGCTGATAATCAATCTGATCCTCGTGATTGCTTTGATTTGCTTCTGCTTCAGTGCATATAAACTGGGCAGCTACGCCTGGCATACCCACCAGACAAAACAGATGAGCAGTGAACTTTCCGATTTAGTCCAGAATGACTCTGCTCCTGATACCCTTTACCGGCCCGGCAGCTACCGGCTCTTTGCCGTCGTACTGGACCAGGTTCCGGAGGAAGGCTCCGAGCACGAAAAAGACATCTATTATAACTTCATCGACGCTGAGGATGAAGCAGCATTCGATACCTATCTGGAAAACCTGCAGAGCTATGCAGTCTATTATGATGCTGAACAAGCGCCTCTCTTTGGCGATGAAATCCTCACCCTGTCCACCTGCAACTACCATACAGACGATGGAAGGCTGGCGCTGATTGCGGTACGAACAGACCAGTAAAAAAATCCCAGGCAAGTCACTAAATGAACTTGTCTGGGATTTTTCATTTGGATATTAGCCGCTGCCTTTTACAGTATCGACTTCAGTGTATGGAAGGCTTCTTTCAGATCCTGCTTGACCAGCTTTTTCTGCAGGCTGTACTGCTGCCGGTAGAAATCATGATTCTCTTCATTGATCTGATAGAGCTTTTTCACTTCCAGATTCTCTTTGAGAGCATCTGTCACATTGTCCAGATCTCCTACCGCATAGGCCGCCACTGTGCAGTCAGTCAGGACTGCGCCGCCGGCATTCTGCAGGGTGATGACTTCGCTGCCCAGCATGTCGGACTTCATCTGGTTCCAGATATCGCTGTGGGAACCGCCCTCGGTGATGGTGATCCGGGACAGGTCTACACCTGCGCTCCGGTAGGTATCGGTAATTTCCATGTAGTCATAACCGATTGCCTCCAGGACTGCATGCCACATATCTGCCTGGTTGGTGTCCAGGGTCATATTGAGGAAGCAGCCGGTTGCCTCCTGCACGTCATTGGTTCCGCCTGTCAGATAAGGCAGGAAGAGGAGTCCCTTAGTACCGGCCGGAATGTCCTTGGCCTTTTCATTGAGCACGTCGAAATATCCGCCATCTTCTTCCTGGCCGCAGACCGAATCCTTGAACCAGCGCAGGGCCAGTCCGCCGGTACGGATGTAACCCCAGTAGAAATAGGTATCGGGAAGGGTTCCGCTGTTAAAAATGAGTCCTGCGCCCTTGCGGCTCAGTTCAGGAATAATACCCTTTGTCGATACGCAGAACATGGAGCAGGTACCTGCCACATCCACGGCCTGGCCGGCTTCCATATTGCCGCTGCCGATCATGGACTGCATGGTATCGCCTGCGCCTGCACAGATCGGAATGCCTGCCGGCAGACCGCAGCGCTGGGCGATTTCCTCTGTCAGGCCACCCACGATATCCCAGGGCTTTAAGATGCGGGGCATCATGCGCTCCGGAATCTCCAGAATATCCAGCTGTTCCTTGGACCAGCACTTCTTTTCTACATGGTAGCCCATGCCCCAGCCGGACATAGCGCCCCAGTCGATAAACATGTCATCTGCCTTGAGGCCTGCCAGATGAGCCAGAACATAGGGGGCATTATGGATGAACTTCGCACCCTTCTCTGCAAATCCCTCGACATTTTTCAGCATCCATCTTGCAAAGAGAGCCGGGAACATGCACTTTGCTTCCGGATTTCCCGTCTCTTTTCCCCAGATATCCAGATCCCAGCTGTTGATCAGATACTCATCCTCCTGGGTTCTGGAGTCCAGATAGTTGATATAGGGAGTGATGGCGTTGCCGTCCGCATCCACGCCAACGATACCGCAGATAATGCCGTCGCCCATGATTCCGCGGATCCCGGCAGGATCCAGTCCCTTCTCCCGCATCATATCCGCGCACTTTTTCATACCGGAAATAGTCAGTTCCAGATATTCATCCACATCCATATCCACCCAGCCCGGGTTCGGATAATAGAGGGTTGTCGGCGCGGAAGTGGAAACCACGCACTGCATCTTTTCGTCATATACTGCTACCTTCACAGACTGTGTGCCTGCATCAAAACCAAGATAATATTTTTCCATCTGTTATACCTTCTTCTATCATTCCGTACATTTATCATGCCATGACAACATAAAGAAATGTCCTGGCTATCTTAGCTACAGTATAATCCTTTTCCGCATTTATATCAATATTCATAAAAAAGCAATCTGTCCATATCTGGACACAGATGCAGGATTATATAAAAGTATACTTACCCTCTTTCCTCCTAGGTGCCTTAGGATCTGTCCCTTTTGCCGCATAGCCGAGTACAGCAATTGCCACGAGTTCCCCGTGTCCTGGCGCAAACTCATCCCGGATTTCTCCTGTCATATGTGCCTGGGCAGGTGCTGTCAGCCAGCAGCTGGAAACCCCATAATCATAGGCGCTCAGGAGCAGGTTTTCCATCGTGAAACTCCTTTCTTTAACCTCCCGGACGAATCTCTTTCGGATGCTCCGGGCACACAGTTTTTCTAAAAATCAGGCGTCAGATAAAGAATCGCACCTGCCACCTCATCCGGCGAAGAGGAAAAGAAGAGATTTGTCCAGTATTACACAGCTGCCAATGCATTACGCTTCGGAAAGAAAAACAGCCAGATCTTCTCCGTTGCACCGGGATCTTTTGATACTCCCATGCTCCGGCAGAATTCGGAAGAAGCCATCGCCGGCATCGCCCGGGGAACTGCATTCGGAAGACTCGGCAAGCCGGAAGAAATGGCTGATTTCATCGTTAAGTTACTGGAGCCCGGTCATGAGTATCTGACCGGTGTTGATCTGATCCTGGACGGCGGCAAACACGCCATGGGAACAGTAAAGCAGTACGAGTAAACCCATTTAACCCCCAAAAAAGCGGATGGAAACCCCATCCGCTTTTTTATGTCTCTTCCCTTTCCTTTCTATTTTTCTCTGTTTTTTATCCTGTGGCGCAGCTCATTAATCCTTTCCTGATAATCG
>CAMMZE010000201.1 GCA_946529195.1 uncultured Lachnospiraceae bacterium | reverse complement strand
GAGGATCTCAAGACCATCGTTTGCCATCTGGGCAACGGCGCCAGCATCTGTGCTGTAGATCATGGCAAGTCTGTAGATACTTCTATGGGATTCACTCCGCTTGCAGGTCTGGTTATGGGAACTCGTTCCGGTGATATCGATCCGGCTATCCTTGAGTACTATGCTGACAAGGAGGACATTACCCTCAAGCAGGCTATCCAGGTGCTCAACAAAGAGTCCGGTCTTGCAGGCCTTACCGGCGGCAAGAGCGACTGCCGTGACCTCGAGGCAGGTTACAAGGCAGGCGACCAGGAGTGCATCAATGCGATGGAAATCTTCTGCTATGATGTTGCTAAGTACATCGGTTCCTACGCTGCAGCACTCAACGGCGTTGATGTAATCGCTTTCACAGCCGGCATCGGCGAGAACAGCGGTTTCGTTCGCAGCAAGGTTTGCGCATACCTTGGTTACCTCGGTGTTACCATCGATGAGGATGCCAACAGCCAGCGCGGCGATGATATGACAATCTCTACTCCGGATTCCAAGGTTACCGTATGCGTAATCCCGACCAACGAGGAGCTTATGATTGCAAGAGATACCAAGGAGCTTGTTGAGGCTTAATCGGCCGCAGCTTCTGTATTCATTATTTTAAAAAGTTTTCTGAGGTGTCCTGGAGGCGCGAAAACGCTCCCAGGACACTTTAAGGTAAGAGCCTTAAGGAGGCAGTTAGTTTGAGCGGCAGACAAAGAGAGGCATACGGAGAGAAAAAGGGATTGATCCAGTATATCAAGAGCCTGCAGGTTGTAGATTACCGAGTAATCGTATCTGTGGCTTTCTTGATGATGTTCGGATTCCTGATGATATACAGCGCGACCAATGCTGAGTTTGGTGCGGAGTTTGTTGTCAAGCAGATTCTGATTGGCGGCGGCGGGATCGTGATCATGATCATTCTCTCTTTTGTCAATTATCATTTGCTGGCGAAGTGGGCAGGCATGCTGTATTTTCTGTCCATCGTGTCCATGTTCCTGGTCAGAGTGCCGGGTCTGGGCGTCACGGTCAACGGTGCCAGCCGCTGGATCATGCTTGGTCCCATCCGTTTTCAGCCGTCAGAGCTGTCCAAGCCGGCAGTCATCTTTCTGATGGCATTTCTGCTGGTTGAAATGGGAAGAAATGTCCGCAAGCTTCGCGGACTGATCACAGCAGTATTGCCGGGAGCCTTTTCAGCGGTTATGATCCTGTATCTGACCAGAAACCTGTCTACGGCTATCATCGTAGCCGGTATTACGGCGCTGATGCTCTATGTGGCCTACCCCAACAAGAAAATCTATATTCTGATGGCGGTCGCAATTGCAGCTGCAGTTGTCGTAATCTATATTTATTATGTGAATGTGGTTCAGCAGGCGCATATGGCAGGCAATGATTTCCGTGCCATGCGTATTCTGGCCTGGCTTTATCCGAATGAGTATCTTGATAACTCCATGCAGTCCCGTTATGCACTTTACGCCATCGGATTCGGCGGTATTTTAGGGCGCGGACTTGGACATGGCGTGATGAAATATTACATTCCTGAGGCGGAAAATGATTTCATTTTCTCGGTCATCGGGGAGGAACTCGGACTGGTTGGCTGTGCCATGGTTCTGTTCCTTTTTATCTATCAAATCTGGAGGATCCTGGTAATCAGCCGTCATGCGACAGATAAACTGGGCAGCTATCTGGCCTTCGGTATAGCAGCTCATATCTCTCTGCAGGTGCTTCTGCACATCGGCGTTGTAACCAGTGTGCTTCCCAATACCGGTATCAGCCTTCCATTTATCAGCTACGGCGGTACGGCACTGCTGATTCAGCTGGCGGAGATTGGTATCGTGCTTAATATCAGCAAGCAGATCCCCGGCAAGAAGATTGTGATCCAGGGAATGGGAGAGAATGCCCTGACAGACAAGGAAGCAAAACGTAAGACAAAGGCAGCCTGATGTTGACAAGGTTATGGCCGCGGAGAGGAGACAAGTATGTCACATATGTATTTTCAGCTGGATGTCCTGACAAACTTTTGCCATGATGCTTTCCAGAAATTTGGCTTTTCCAGACAGGAGAGCGAGATCATCACGGATGTTCTGATCACTTCTGATATGTACGGGATCGAGTCCCATGGTATGCAGAGGCTTTCCCGCTATCACAAGGGGATCCAGAAGGGGCTGATCCATGTGGACGCCAAGCCGGAGATTGTATTTGAAACCCCTGTTTCTGCTGTTATTGACGGTCATGACGGAATGGGCCAGCTCATTGGTTATTATGCCATGCAGACAGCGATCAGCAAGGCAAAAAAGACGGGTATGGCGGTTGTTTCAGTCCGCAATTCCAACCATTACGGCATTGCAGGCTATTATGCCAAGATGGCGGCAAATGAGGGCCTGATCGGTTTTTCCTGCACCAATTCTGAGGCGATCATGGTGCCGACCAATGCCCGCAAGGCTATGCTGGGCAGCAATCCGATTGCAGTGGCTATGCCGGCGGATCCCTATATGTTTTTCTTTGATGCTTCTACGACAGTGGTAACGCGCGGAAAACTGGAGATGTACCGGAAGGCGGAGCATGAGCTTCCGGCAGGATGGGCTGTAGATCATACAGGACATGCGACCGGCAATGCGGAGCTGGTTCTGGAAAATATCGTCAGCAGAGCCGGCGGCGGCATCCTTCCTCTGGGCGGCAGCGAGGAGAAGAGCGGCAGCCACAAGGGCTACGGATACGGTATGCTCTGTGAGCTTTTCAGCTCGATCTTCTCTATGGGTCTGACTTCCAATCACACCAACACACAGGAAAAAGGCGGCACCTGCCACGGCTTTATGGTAATCGATCCGGCCTGCTTCGGCGACCCGCAGGCAATCATTGACCACCTCTCCACCTTCCTGCAGGAGCTGCGTGAGGCGCCCAAGGCCAAGGGCAGAGACCGCATCTATACACATGGAGAAAAAGAAGCTCTGGCGATTGAACGTGTAAAGGAAGAAGGCGTTCCGGTAGATGTCAAGACCGTCCTGGAAATGAAAGATATGAGTACGTATCTGGGAATGGATTTTGCGTCTTATTTCGGAGAGCTGGACCTGTCAGGCGTTCACGAGCAGAAGAACCTCTATTAAGGCGGCAGGGTGAAAGGGAGACAGGGGACGGTT
>CAMMZE010000200.1 GCA_946529195.1 uncultured Lachnospiraceae bacterium | reverse complement strand
GAAACTTTTTCTTTTGTTATTTATATGATCCATGCTTGTGCAGACAAATGGCGCAGGCTGCCTTCGGAAGTTTATTCACTGCTTCAGAAAACAGGGTGCATTGATCATTACCTCGTACCGCACTATGATGTGCTTCATACACAGGGAACCGAATATATCATAGAAGATATCAGAGAATATCTTGGAATCAGAGGGGTGAGAGTATGATCGTCTATCACGGATCAGTTCTGGCAGTTGATAAGCCCGATACGATCCATTCATACAGGCCGCTTGATTTTGGAAAAGGTTTTTATGTGACGTCTGTTCGTGAGCAGGCGGAGCGCTGGGCCAGACGCAAGGCGGATCTTTTGGAAAAAGATAGTGCAATTATCAGTGTTTACGAGATGAAGGAGAATGAGGACGGACTTTTAGTAAAATCCTTTGATCCGGATCTGATGGAATGGATTGATTTTGTATGTGACTGTCGGGACGGAGGAACTGATTATCAGAAATATGACCTGATATGTGGAAAAGTTGCTGATGACCGTGTTTTTCGTGTGGTTGACATGTACCACACCGGAATCTGGGACAAGGAACGCGCGCTCAGGGAAATCAGGGTGTATCCTGTGTATGACCAGATTGCATTTATTACACAAAAAGCGATCGACCAGCTGTTAGTATTCCAGTCTTTTCAGGAGGTTTAATCCATGCGGGGAGATGTTCTGGAAAAAGTTTATCAGGAGAGTCTGGAAGAAAGACTTATTGCGTTTCTGGCGGAGACACAGCATTTGTCTTATGAAGAGGCTATGCGTGTTTACTACAGCAGTAAACTGGCAGATAAAATCCACAATGGCAACTATGGAATCCAGTACCTGGATTATAAGGTGCTGGCGCAGATTCTCTGCGAAACAGAACCGGAGCTTCTTCGATCTACTTCGATTTCCTAACCTGCATAAAGCGGAACCGTTTTCAGAAAGCTTTTCCATTGGTGCAGGAAATCGTTGATGAGTGCCTGACATGTTTCTTAAGGCTCATAAATAACGGACCCTGGCGGCATCAAATGCAGCCAGGGTCCGTTATTTCACTATACTGTGTTTTTAAGCCTGAATATTTACTTGTGCTTTTTCTTGTTTTCGGAACTATGTTTTCCTTTCGCCAGCTCATTGAGCAGTCCCATGATGGTTGGGATCGCCGCCTGCTGGCCGGCACCGGCCATGGCAGCGGTATAGGCTTCGCGCTCCGCATACAGGGCCCGGACGGTATCAACCAGCTTTTTATCCAGGATACCATCCTCCTCGCTCTCGACAAGGACCTTGGAAAAGCCCTGGGCCTCGAAGGATCGGGCGTTGAGGATCTGGTCGCCCCTGGTCCCGATGGAGAGCGGGATCAGGAGGTTGGGCTTCTGCAGGGCCAGGATCTCGAAGATGGCATTTGCGCCGGCGCGGGAGACGATGATGTCCGCAGCGGCAAACAGATGCTTGAGGTCCTCCTTGACATATTCAAACTGCTTATAGCCCTCGATGCCGTCTCTGGAGGCATCGTATTTGCCGGCGCCGCACAGGTGCACGACGCGGAAATCCTGCAGGAGCTCGTCCAGGTGTCTCCGGACAGCTTCATTGACGGACTGGGCGCCCTGGCTGCCGCCCATGATCATGAGGACGGGCTTCTCTGAGGTCACCGGTTTTGCGTCCGGGGATTCTGCATTCGCTGCTTCCGGATTGACCGTTTTCAGATCTGCAGAGGCTGCGTTTTCATTTTCCTGCGTAAACCCGCAGATCCTGAGTCCCTCCTCCCGGTCTCCGGTAAAGAGCTCCGCCCGGATCGGTGTGCCGGTCAGAACGGCCTTTCCCTTGGGAAGCTTGTCCACGGTCTCCGGGAAATTGCAGCAGACCTTCGAAGCGGCGCCGTAGCAGAGCTTGTTGGCCAGGCCGGGCGTCATGTCGGATTCGTGGATCACGCAGGGAATCTTCAGGCTGGCGGCCGCGCGCACGACCGGCACGCTCACAAAACCTCCCTTGGAAAAGACCACATCCGGCCGGTAGCTCTTCAGAAACTGCCGCGCTTTGGAGTAGCCCTTGATCACGCGGAAGGGGTCCGTGAAGTTTTTGAGATCAAAATAGCGGCGCAGCTTACCGGTCGGAACACCGATATAGGGAATGCCGCAGTCACGCATGAGCTCACGCTCAATGCCGTTCTCCGAACCGACGTAGGCGACCTCATAGCCGGCCTCCCGCAGCGCGGGCAGCAGCGCGATGTTGGGCGTCACATGGCCGGCGGTCCCGCCGCCCGTCAGAACGATCTTCTTTTTTCCTGCTTCTGCCATTTCAAGATTCCTCATATGTCATTTTTGTTTGCCCCGTTTTTTTCGCGTCACAGAAAGAGAAGTGTCTGTGAGGCGTCTGAGGATTGCGAATCGGTGGCCTGATCAGGCCTCCGCGATCGCGGCGCGCAGCGCATGCGCGAGCTGATCAGGACATGATGTATTTTTGAAACCGCACCGGGTTCCCTCCAATGCATCGATGACCTCCTCGGCCTTTCTGCCGACGACCAGCTTGCTGATCCCCTGCAGGTTGCCGTTGCAGCCGCCGGTGAAGAGGACGGAACGGATGGTGTGATCCGCATCGATGTTCAGATCGATCTTGGAGGCGCAGGTGCCTCTTGTTCTATAGACCATAGTTTTTCTCCTTAAAAGAAATAGAAAACCGGGAGCAGGAGGTTGCCTGCTCCCGGAAGCTGTCATTTGCGCGAAGCAATGAGCCATGCACGGGCAGGACGACGAATGCTCGTCGGGAGCTTGCTCACGTAAGAGCATTCGACGGACTGGCCGTTTACGGCGAATGCCGCGACAGCGAGCAAAAAGCAACGCGTTTGCGAGCCTGTCGGCATGGCGAATTGCGTCCCCGCTGATGCTGCATCACGACAAACTGTAATTTGTAACTCTAAAAGAGTATGCCGATCACTCTGCCGAATTACGCCTGTAATTCTAACATAGTCATTCAAGTAACTCTGCTGAATTACGCGAGTAATTCGTAAAGAGTTATGATAATAACTCTAACAGAGTTACGCAAGTAACTCTGCCGAATTACGCGAGTAATTCGGCTGCCATCGCCTCAATGGCGGCCTTGCTGTCGTCCTTGAGGGCGGACTTGATGGTCACGTTGTTCTCGAGGA
>CAMMZE010000199.1 GCA_946529195.1 uncultured Lachnospiraceae bacterium | reverse complement strand
CTCCGTCTGCGGAACCGTTTTTCAGCATTCTGAGGTCATCCCGGCAAAAGGGCACACAATAGTAGAAGAGCCAGCGACAGAGGCAACCTGCACGGAACCTGGGAAAACAGCCGGCAGCCACTGCTCCGTCTGCGGTCAGATTTTTGCGGCGCAGGAGGAGATTCCGGCAAAAGGACATCAGTTTGGTGCCTGGACAAGTGAAGGGGAAAACAGCCATAAACACACCTGCGCGGCCTGCGGTCTGGAGGAGGAGGCATCCCACCTCTGGAGCGGAGCTGTCATTGTCAGAGAGGCAACAGAGTTTGAAGAGGGACTTCGGTCATATACCTGCACGGTATGCGGCCAGGTCAAAGAAGAAGTGATCCCCAAAAAAGATCATATCCATGAATATGTCGACACCGTCATAGATCCCACATGTACCGACCAGGGCTATACCAGCCATAAATGCGCAAAATGCGGAGACGAGTATCAGGATACATTCGTTCCAGCACTGGGCCATGACTGGGATGAAGGAGTGATCACCAAAGAAGCTACAGCAGAGGAAGACGGTGTACTGACTTACACATGCAGACGCTGTCAGGAGACAAAAACGGAGGTCATTCCCAAACTGGTGATTCATGTGGAGTCGCTGACTCTGGAGCCCGCGCAGGCGGAGATGGCCACAAGCAAGAGCCAGGACGAGCTGAGTACATTGCAGCTGCAGGCAAAAATCCTGCCCGAAACTGCCAGCAATCAGAATGTGAAATGGGCCAGCAGTAATGAGGATGTGGCAGCGGTAGACCAAAATGGCCTGGTAACAGCTTATACCTATGGTAAGGCTGTCATTACCGCAGTTACGGAAGATGGTGAAAAAAATGCATCCTGTCAGATCCAGACCAGATATTATGATGTGACCGGCTCAGCAGACAGAACGGATCCGGATTACAAGTATTATTTTGCACCTGTATACTGGGCAGCAGACAGCGGCATCACCAAAGGCTATGACAATATCTATTTCGGACCCGATGAAAACTGCCTGCGGGAGCAGATGATCACCTTCCTCTGGCGCCAGGCAGGACAGCCAGAACCAAAGATCACCAGATGTCCGCTGCGGGATGCCGTCAAAGAAAAATACTACTACAAAGCGATTCTCTGGGCTTACGAAAACGGCATTACCAAAGGATATTCATCAGGACCTCATAAAGGCACCTTCGGCGTAGGCCTGACAGTCTCAAGAGAAGACACGGTCACCTTCCTCTACCGCATGGCTGGCAAGCCGGCATATAAGACGACGAAGAGCTTTACGGATGTAGAAAAAGGGAAATATTACTACGATGCGATACGCTGGGCAGCCCAGAATAAGATCACAAACGGGTACGAGGACGGGAGCTTTGGCGTGGGCAAGGATGTACTGAGAAAGGATATCGTGACCTTCCTCTACCGGTACGAAGGACTGTAAGCTGATAAGTTACTGCTCTTCGATCGCTGTATAGATTGCTGCTATCGCGTCCTGGTATCTGCTTTCGGGTACGCCGATCAGCAGATTGAGCTTGCCGGCTCCCTGGTTGATGGTGCTGATAGGGATGCCGGCCTGGGTCAGAGAGTAGAGAACCCGCACGTTTGCGTCGCTGGATTCGGTATCCTTTTCTCCGATGACGGCAATCATGGCCAGGTGCTCGGTCAGTCCCAGATAGTCCGGAGACAGAACTCTGCGGAATTCTTCAAATAAGGCTTCCCGGCAGGGCGCCAGCAGGTCGCTGCGGATGACCAGGGTGACGGAATCAATTCCGGTCAGGCAGTGTTCAAAGGGCAGCTGTCTGTTTTTCAGAATGTCCAGTACAACAGCGGTAAAGCCGGACTCGTCGCTGACCATCAGTTTTTCAATCTGTATGACAGACATCCCGGAACGGCCGGCCACTCCGATGATGGGGAACTTGGTCTGTCCGGAGGGGACTTTGCGCAGGATCCAGCTTCCCGGATTATCTGGCTGGTCGGTGCAGCGGATATTGATGGGGATCTCCAGATCAGAGACCGGAAGAACTGCATCTGTATGCAGGACCGAGGCTCCCATATAGGACAAAGTACGCAGTTCGCGGTAGCTTACGTAGCTGACGGTCTTGGGATGGGGCACGATGTGAGGATCAGCAGCCAGGAGGCCGGGAACATCGGTCCAGTTTTCATAGAGGTCTGCCTTGACGGCAGCAGCGGCAAGGCTGCCGGTTACATCCGAGCCGCCCCGGCTCATGGTGTGGATTTTGCCGTTCATGTCTGCCCCATAAAAGCCTGCAATCACGGCGTTTTGCAGGGGAAGAAGGGCAGCGCCCATGGTCCGGCGTGTCAGTGCATTGTCCAGCCCGCCGTTCTCATGAAAGCAGACGCACCAGGCCGGATCTACAAAAGTGAAACCAAGCCAGGCAGCAAGGATCCGGGCATTCAGATATTCGCCCCGGCTGACGATTTCCTCCTTTTCAGGTTCCTCAGCGAGGCGTTTGCGAAGCAGATCGATTTCATTTTCCAAAGGAAAGTCAAGTTCCAGACCGGATATGATCTCAGCAAAACGCTCCTGGATCTGTGACAGGAAGGGCTCAAAATCCTGCCCTGCGGCGGCTGCTTCATAGCAGGAAAGCAGCAGGTCTGTCACTTTCACATCTGCGTCATAGCGCTTGCCCGGAGCAGAAACAACGATGATCCTTCGGGCCGGATCTGACTGGATGATTTCACGGACTTTATGAAACTGGCCGGCATCTGCCAGTGAAGTGCCTCCAAATTTCGCTACGATTGTCTTCATTTAAATATCCTCACTTATTGTCACAGATTCTTTATATTATTTTTCCATCAGCGGTGCGATCAGGTCAAATGGCTGCGCGCCGGGATGGGATTCTATACATTTTTTGATGCGGGCAATTTCTTCACAGACTCTGCCCGCTTCTTTTTCCGGCTCATCTGTGTAATTTCCAAGTCTGCCGCTGCTATAAGAGCCGTTTTTGATGCCCAGAAAGAGCATTTCCTTTTTAGGGTCAAAGCATCCGTAGGCCGCGTACAGGCCCACGGCATCTGCAATCAGCTCGTCCCCGACCGGGCAGGTTCGGTCAGAGGGAGACAGGGGACGGTTCTCTGTCTCCTTTTTCTGCCCTAGGTCTTGTTGTTCAGTTATTGTAATCTCCCATGATAGTGTATCACGCTC
>CAMMZE010000198.1 GCA_946529195.1 uncultured Lachnospiraceae bacterium | reverse complement strand
GCCGGTCAGCTGGTTGAACAGAGTCGTTTTGCCGCAGTTTTGGTTGCCGACCAGGGCAAAGGTCAGAAGCGTACCATCCGGAAGAGGATTGCCGCTGCCCTTGGGATGAAATTTGCCTTCCTCTCCCAGTCCGGGATGAGAGAAAGACTTTCGGGAAGAGGCATCTGCAGCAGACTTCGTTTCCTGCGCGATGGGGGTGATATCGATCTGCCTGGCATCGTCCAGACGGAGGGTAAGTTCATAGCCGTGGATCCGCAGTTCCATGGGATCGCCCAGCGGCGCAAATTTGATCATAGTGATCTCAGCGCCGGGAATGACACCCATGTCCAGGAAGTGCTGACGAAGGGCACCATCGCCGCCAACCTGTTCAATGCGGGCAGACTGATTTGGCTGTAATTCATTCAGTTTCATGAAAAGGTTCTCCTTTGAAAATTGATTCTAATTGAAAATGCAAATGAGAATCAATATTGTTGATAATCATTATTATATATGACTAACCGAAAAGATGCAATCCTTTTTTGAAAAAAGTCAGAAAAAGCTAATGCAGGCCGATGTGGCTGCCGGTCTGTACAAGCAGAAAGCGGGTATGATACAATGGTACAAACCGTTTTCGGAAAAATGCAGAGAGCATCGGCGGGATCCGGGGCTACCGCGGGCCGCTGTCATAGAGAGGGAAAGGAACAGAGCAGATGAGTACAGTGATACCATTTGAAAAGCTTTATAATACCAGGGATCTGGGAGGCATGGCAGGGGAAGGCGGACGCCGGATCCGCAGCGGAAAGCTGATCCGCAGCGGCCATCTCTATTTTGCCAGTGATCATGATAAGGAATGGCTGAGCGGAAGGATCGGTCTGATCGTTGACTTCAGGAATAAGCAGGAGGCAAAGGAAAAGGCAGATCCTGCCCTGCCCGGCGCGGACTATGTCCATCTGCCCATTATTCAGGAGATGGTGACCGGGATCACGCGGGAGGAAAAGAGCTTCGGCCAGATCATGACAGAGCTGCTGCATAACCCGGAGGGTGCCCTTGCCTATATGGAGCAGGTTTATACGACATTTGTGACCAATGATTTTGCCATTTCCCAGTATGCACATTTCCTGGACCTGCTCCTGCAGGAGAGGAAGGGAGCAGTCCTCTGGCATTGTACAGCCGGCAAAGACCGGGCAGGATTTGCTTCCATTTTAGTCCAGCATCTGCTTGGCGTGAGCCGGGAAGATATTCTGGAGGATTATATGATGACAAACCAGTGCCTGGTACCCGAGGTGGAGCCTCTGATCGCCATGATCCAGAAGCAGGTCCATGATGATTCTCCCCAGGTCCGCCAGGTCCTGGAGATCCTTTTCGGCGCCAGAAAAGAATATCTGGCAGCTCTGTATGAGAAGATTCAGGAAGGCTTCGGCAGCTTTGAAGCATTTGAGGAGCAGGCACTTGGCATCGATCAGGAGAAACGGGCAAGACTGCAGGCAATGTACCTGGAAGGATAGGAAAAGAGGTTGACGAAATGAAAAAGGTCATAGTGGGCATGTCCGGAGGCGTCGATTCTTCGGTCACCGCTTATCTGCTGAAGGAGCAGGGCTATGAAGTGATAGGAGCCACCATGCTGACCCGGGACGGTGCGGAAGGGGAATGCCGGGATGCGCGTCTTGTGGCAGATCATCTGGGAATTGCACACCATGTGATCGATCTGCGGAAAGAATTCCGGGATATGGTGATTGAACATTTTATCAGCTCTTACCTGGCCGGAAAGACGCCGAACCCCTGTATCGTCTGCAACCCCCTGCTCAAATGGGGCGCCTTTTATGATGCCTGCAAGGGGCTGGGGGCAGAGCTTTTCGCAACCGGACACTATGCCAGGATCCGGCAGCTGGAAAACGGACGTTACAGTTTGCAAAATGCTTCTGCAATTCAGAAGGACCAGACCTATGTCCTCTGGCGGCTGAGCCAGGAGCAGCTCTCCCGCACCCTGATGCCCCTGGGTACTTACGAAAAGACCCGGGTGCGCGAGATTGCAGAGCAGCTGCAGCTGCCGGTGGCGCAGAAAAAAGACAGCCAGGACATCTGCTTCATTCCGGACGGGGATTACGCCGGCTTTATCCGACGGGAAGCAGGACATCTTGGCAAAAGCGGCCATTTTGTCATGGAAGAGGACGGGGAGCGCAAAGTCGTCGGCAGTCATGAAGGCACCGTTCAGTATACGATCGGTCAGAGAAAAGGGCTGGGCGTAGCGGTAGGCAGGCCGGTTTATGTATACAAGATCGAGCCGGAGACCGGACAGGTCTTTCTGGGAGATCATGACAGGTTGATGAAAAAGAGCCTGATTGCCTCTGATCTCAACTATATGGGCGAAGGCCGATTCGCAGAAGGAAAAGTCTATCTGGCCAAGACCCGCTATACGCAGAAGATGAGTCCCTGCCGGGTAACCTATCTTGCAGAGGATCAGATCCGTGTCGACTTTGAAGAGCCTGTAAGAGCCATCACGCCGGGCCAGTCTGTGGTATTGTATACAGACGACTGGATCGCCGGCGGCGGCGTGATCGAGTAATAATAGGCGTGTGTCTTGAAAAAGCGCATAGCTGAAGACAGAGAGGATGAACATTAAACAATGAAAATTGCGGTAATGAATGCGACGAAAGTTTCCATTGCTCCTGTAGACCAGGCGGCGAAGGCCTATCCGGACATAGAACTCTTTCATTTCATGGATGAGGGAATGTCCTGGCTGGGAAAGCAGGAAGGAAGAATCTCCGGACGGAATCTGTCCAGAATGGTCAGCCTGATCCATAGCGCAGAGGAGCTGGGAGTGGACGGGATTCTGCTCTCCTGCACGATTTTCTCTCCATTTATAGATGAACTCAGGCTTTGTACAGATCTTCCCCTGGTAGCTGCGGATATCGGCGTTTTCGAGAAAGCGGCAAAACTCTATCGCAAGGTAGGAGCCATTGTATCATTTGCCCCTACTTTGGAAAGCGTGGCATGGGTAGTGGAGCGGTGCAAGAGACAGGTCTGCCCGGACTACGATGTGGAAATCAGATTTGCCCAAGGGGCTTTTGAGGCAGCAGCTGCAGGTAATGCAGATGAGCATAACCGGATCATCTATGAGACAGCAGAGCAGTTTCAGGACAAGGAAGCCATCATCCTGTCTCAGATGTCCCAGATCCGGGCCCTTCCCCTGTTTC
>CAMMZE010000197.1 GCA_946529195.1 uncultured Lachnospiraceae bacterium | reverse complement strand
GATTTCTCAGGTCGGATACAGGGAAATGTTTGTAATCATGTCTGCCTTTAACATCCTTTCCATTCTGATCTATATCCTGATCGGCCGCAGACATCCTTCGTCATTTTCTTACAGACTGCATGCCGGAGATTAAGCGGTATACACTTGCTGTTAAGTGGTGGTAATCGTTCCCGTATGGTGCTATACTGGATACAGTAATAATAAGGCAGGGGGCTTTGTATGAGCGAAAAGATTGTTTTTTGCAAGGGCGGCGGCTGTACGGCCAAGCTTGGTGCCGGTGTGCTGGAGCGAGTACTCTCTATGCTGCCCAAAGGGGAAGCGGACCCGGCTCTTCTGGTCGGATTTGACAGCAGTGATGATGCGGCAGTCTATCAGGTCAGCGATGACCTTGCCATCGTGCAGACCCTGGATTTCTTTCCCCCTATGGTGGAAGATCCGTATATGTTTGGTAAGATAGCAGCAGCAAATGCACTCAGCGATGTTTATGCGATGGGCGGCATAGTGAAAACAGCACTCAATATTGTCTGTTTTCCGGAATCCGCAGACCTGAATATCCTGGGAGCTATCCTGCAGGGTGGTGCTGAAAAGGTACACGAGGCAGGAGGAAATCTGGTTGGAGGCCATTCCATCGCGGATAGCGATGTCAAGTACGGACTGGCTGTGACGGGATTTGTACATCCGAAGAAGTTTTACAAAAATAACGGAGGGAATCCCGGGGACAAGCTGATCCTGACCAAAAAGCTGGGAGTCGGCATTATCTGTACGGCAGCCCGTGTGGGAGCGGCTTCGGAAACGGCGCTTCTGGAGGCAGAGGAGTCTATGATGACTCTGAACAAGTATGCGTCAGAAATCCTGCGCGGCTATGAGGTACATGCCTGTACAGATGTTACTGGATTCGGCCTTCTAGTCCACCTGCATGAGATGCTGGGCGGAAAGCTCTCCGCACGGATCTGCAGCAGCCAGGTCCCGGTGATCACAGAGGCATTTGCCCATGCAGATGAATTCCTGCTGACAGCGGCAGGTCAGAGAAACCGCAATCATGTCGGGGAGCAAGTCGATTTTGGCGGTATCCCCTTTGCCATGGAAGAAGTGCTGTTTGACCCGCAGACTTCAGGAGGTCTTCTGGCGGCAGTCCGTCCGGACCAGGCAGAAGAGGCAGTAAAGAGACTGCAGGGAGCAGGTCTGCCGGCAGCAATCATCGGAGAACTCTGTGAAAAAGATCAAGTTGAGATTTGTGTAGAAAAATAGCAGCCGCTTCCATAAAAAAGCGGCAGCAATAACGTATATGATAAGGAAAGGATATCTGATATGAAGTTTGTAAATGCTATGGGCGATGCATGCCCGATTCCGGTAGTAAAAACCAAAAACGCGATCGCAGAGCTGGGCGGATCCGGCACAGTAGAGACGCTTGTCGATAATGAAATCGCAGTCCAGAATCTGGAAAAGATGGCAAAGCAGAAGGATTACGGCTTCTTCAGCAAGAAGCTGGAGGAAGGTAAGTACAGAGTACTGATTACAGTGGGAGAAGAAGATCTTGCCGCAGAAGGTCAGGAGGAGCCGGAGTATGAGAACTGTGCTATCCCGATGCAGGGCAGGAAAAAGCACCTGGTGGTGGCTGTGAATTCAGATGTGATGGGTCACGGGGACGATGTGCTGGGCGGACTTCTGATCAAGTCCTTCATTTACGCTCTGTCCCAGCAGGATCAGCTTCCGGATACCATTCTGTTCTATAATGGCGGTGCAAAGCTTCCTTGTTTCAATGAGGACATCATCAAAGACCTGAAGGAGATGCAGGAGAAGGGCACAGAAGTTATGACATGCGGAACCTGCCTGAATCATTACGGAATTGCGGACCAGCTGAAAGTCGGCACTGTGACCAACATGTACGATATCGTGGAAAAGCTGACGACAGCAGACCTGGTGGTGAAACCGTAAACACTTTTAACAGACGGAAAGGAGTGTTTGTATGGGAATCATTGGCGGAATTATTATCGGTGCGATTGCAGGATGGATCGCCGGCAAAATCATGGATTCTGAAGGCGGCCTGCTCAGAAATATCATTCTGGGCCTTTTCGGCGGAGGCGTAGGAAGTTCGCTGCTGGGGACACTGGGCATATCCGGATCCGGCACAGTTGGTACTATCGTGGTATCCGTCATCGGTGCATGTATCCTGATTGCAGTTGGAAGACTCCTTTTTGGAGGAAAACACAAACGGAAATAGAAAGACAAATATAAAAAATTCCTCAGGAATCAATCGTGTCAGAGTGATTCCTGAGGTTTTTTATTATTCCAAGCCTTTATTCAGCCCGGTTTCGCAGTCCTTCTGTGATCATTTTCTTCCAGACTATGCGGAAGAAGAAGACAGTCAGGGCCAGGGAGACGGCCTCCGCAATCAGATAGGACCACCAGACATTGGCAACATTCCCTGTTTTAGAGAGCAGCCATGCGGCAGGAATCAGTACGACCAGCTGCCGGCAGATCGACACAATCAGGGAGTAGATACTGCAGGAGAAGGCCTGAAAGACGGAACTGAGTACGATAGCGACTGCGGCGATAGGAAAGCAGAGAGCAATTTCTCTCAGGGCCGGAACGCCGATGGCCGTCATGGTTTCCGAAGCATTGAAGATCGAGAGCAGGCGGGCCGGGATCAGCTCAAACAAAACAGCGCCGCCGACCATGATGCACACTGCTACAATCAGGGAGAAACTCAGAGCTTCCCGGATACGTTTTTCCTTAGCAGCCCCGAGGTTGTATGCCATGACAGGGACCAGACCGTTGTTCAGACCAAAGACCGGCATAAAGACGAAGCTCTGCAGCTTGAAGTAGACGCCGAAGACAGCAATCGCAGTAGAGGAGAAGTCCTCCAGAATCCGGTTCATCATATAGGTCATGACAGATCCGATGGAGACCATCAGGATCGAAGGGATACCGACAAAGTAGATCTGTTTGATTACCGGCAGCTTCGGATGAAGAACTCTTTTCAGGGATATATGGATATCGCTGTTATATTTCCGGTTGAGGAAAAGGCCGATACAGGAGGCGACAATCTGACCGAAAATAGTTGCGACTGCAGCGCCGGCAATCCCAAGTTTGGGGAATCCTGCCAGACCAAAGATCAGGATGGGATCCATGATGACATTGATCACAGCACCTGTGATCTGGGAGACCATGCTGAAAAGCG
>CAMMZE010000196.1 GCA_946529195.1 uncultured Lachnospiraceae bacterium | reverse complement strand
GGATATGGTGTTTGATATCCTCGTCCACTTTATAATCGTACTTTTTGCAGTTCAGATAAAAGATCTGCTCCAGTTCATCTACGGAGTAATCCTGGAAATCAATATATTTATTAAATCTGGATTTCAGACCAGGGTTGCTGTTTATAAACTTCTTCATCGGCTCTGTATAACCGGCAACGATGACTACCAGATCATCCCTGTGGTCTTCCATGGCCTTTAAAATGGTATCGATGGCTTCCTGTCCGAAATTGTCATCTTTCTGAGAGAGTGCGTATGCCTCATCTACAAATAATACGCCGCCCATGGCCCGCTTGATCTGCTCCTGGGTTTTCAGGGCAGTCTGGCCCACATATCCGGCTACCAATCCGGAACGGTCCACCTCTACCAGCTGTCCCTTGGAGAGGACGCCGATGTTTTTATAGAGTCTTGCCAGAATCCTGGCGACCGTTGTCTTGCCTGTTCCGGGATTGCCGGTAAATACCAGATGCATGGAGATGGGAACTGCCTTAAGGCCCTGATCTTTGCGCATCTTCTGGATCTTGGCAAAGCTGGCCAGTTCCAGGACATCATGCTTGATGGTCTCCAGGCCGATCAGCTCATTGAGCTCTTCCATGGGATCTCTCTCCGGCTCTGCGGGAACCTCCGGGGCCGGGGCCGCGGCAGTCTGCACAGCCTGCTCCTGTCCGAACATTTCCTTTGCCTCTTTGAGTGCATCGTCAGCCTTCTGCAGCGCCTCCTGATCCGCGACCGGAGCCTTGGCTGCCTTGTCTACATCCTCGGTCATCCTGCGGATACTCTCATTTAATGTATCTGTGATATTTTTACCGGCGCCGTAGAAATCATCATATATGGAGCCGAGAAGATCGGATCTTTTCCTGGTCAGGTCCAGCATCTTCTGCATTTTCTGCAATTCATCATTTACATTTCTTTTTCTTGCCAAAACAGTCTCCACCTTTCCTGTATTTATGGCCGCGGGCAGGATACTTCAATGAAAAAGCCTCTGCCCAGATCTTCATACCGCATATAAACAGGCTTTGCCGACCAGCCGTCAGCGATCCTGAAGAGGGGCGGTCCTTTTACTGCGGGCACTCTGGCTCCGTAACATACCATGTGATGTCTGCCATATCTGGTTCTGCCTGTAAGCTCCAGATAGAGAATGCTGCCTCTTTTCAGTGCTGCGAGCATCTCCCTCTGGTTCATCCTCCGCCTTCTGCTGACAGTAATGTTTCTCATCCCGCAGATCCTGGCACAGCGTCTCAAAAACTCTCCCGCCCGGATGTCGAGCGTACCGCCAAAATAGCCAAAGAGGTCTGCATTGAAATAGATCAGCCATTTCTGGGCGCTGTCGATGAAATCACGAAACAATTCATCCGCCCTGTCTGACTCTGTCCGGGCATCCCGCACTGCCAGAATGGTTGCGAAAACATTCACAGCCGCAGTGGGTCCGCAATGTCTGTGATAATGCTTGCCCTGCCTGCCGAACCTGTCTGTCGTATAATATTTTTCATAGGGAATTCTTGCTCTGTTGAACATAATGATTTCCTTACCTGTTACATGAAACATCTGATTCAGATCGGGGAAAGTTCTATTTACTTTTCCCCTTTGTATCATTATAATATCTTTTGAAAGCCTGTCAAGAAGTCATCCTGCAGGCTCATTATGCATCAGAGGAGATTAGATTCATGCATATTCATGAACTGAAAGAGATCATTTTTTCCGAAAAATCTGCAAAGCTCCTGCAGGAGATGTACGGATCAGAAAGCACCGGATTGCACGCTGACCGCTATCTGCAGGCTGCTCAGGGATTTACGGATACCTTCGGAGACAAAGAATTTGAACTCTTTACCAGTGCGGGGCGCACCGAGATCCTTGGCAATCACACGGATCACAACCACGGTCTGGTCGCAGCCGGAAGCGTACATCTGGACTGTATCGCCGCAGCTGCCCCCAATGGAACAGATACCATCCATATCATCAGCCAGACCTATCATCAGGATCTGCGGATCAATCTGCATCAGCTGCAGCCGACCTACCGCAAAAAAGGGTCTGCAGCTCTGGTCAGAGGGCTTCTTGCCGGTCTGAAAAAGCAGCATTTTAAGCTTCGCGGCCTGGACATCTACACAACAAGCCAGGTGCCGGGAGGGGCCGGACTCAGCTCTTCTGCCTCTTTTGAGATGCTTCTCTGTACCATAATCGATTATTTCTTCAATGGCTATCAGCAGGATATCATCGCTTATGCAAAAGCTGGTCAGTACGCCGAAAACAAGTACTGGGACAAAAAATCCGGTCTCATGGACCAGATTGCCTGCGCTGCGGGAGGCATCATTTCGATTGATTTTACTGATGCGGTCCATCCGAAGGTCAGACGGATTGATTTTCTCCCTGAGCAGCTCGATCTGGACCTTGTGATTGTAAATACCGGCAGCGGACATTCCGGTCTGAGCGAAGAATATTCGGCTGTCCCGGAAGAAATGCATGAGGTGGCTGCCTTTTTTGGAAAACAGTACCTGTCCCAGGTTTCTGAAGAAGATGTGATTGCTTCTGCTGCTGCCATCCGGGAAAAATGTTCCGACCGCGCATTGCTGCGCGCCCTTCATTTCTTTGAAGAAAACAAGAGGGTCCTGGGCCTTGATCATGTCATGCAGAATAAAGACAGGGAGGAATTTCTGCAACTGATCCGCTCTTCCGGCAATTCCTCCTGGAAATGGCTGCAGAACTGTTATCTTGCCTCTGATCCCGCCCATCAGGACATTACAGCTGCTCTTGCTCTGACAGAGCTCTATCTTGACAAAAAGGGCGGAGCATGCCGGGTGCACGGAGGAGGATTTGCGGGAACCATAGCCGTCTACCTCCCCCGGAAATATACAAGCGATTATATCGGCTACATAGAAAAGCTGCTCGGCAAAGGCAGTGCCTATCTGATCCATGTACGCAGGCAGGGTGCCTGCCGGCTGGACTTTTCCTGATAAGAAAAACCGATGAAATGCCGGAACCATCTGACATCTCATCGGTTTATTTCATCTTCTGGAAGCAGAAACTTCTTTCAGAAGTTTCCCGACTTTGCTGACCACATCTTCCTTGCTGCAGCCGGCATCGATCCATTCAGATTCTATGTAGTTGATATTTCGTCTGCCGCCATCTGTAAAGTATCCGTCAATGGCCTTGAGCACAGACGGTTTTTGTTTGTCT
>CAMMZE010000195.1 GCA_946529195.1 uncultured Lachnospiraceae bacterium | reverse complement strand
AAATATTATTGAAACGAACTGCGATATCACGGGTAATCTCCACGTGCTGCTTCTGGTCCTCACCAACCGGCACATAATCCGGCTGATACAGAAGAATGTCCGCCGCCATCAGAGACGGATAGGTGAAAAGTCCTGCGTTGATATTATCCTGATGCTTGGAGGACTTGTCCTTGAACTGGGTCATGCGGGACAGCTCTCCGAACATGGTGTAGCACTCCAGCACCCAGGCCAGCTGGGCGTGTGCCGGAACATGCGACTGGATGAAAAGGGTATTCTTCTCCGGATCCAGACCGCAGGCGATATACTGAGCCAGCTGGGTGATCGTTCTCTTTCTCAAGAGAGCCGGATCCTGGCGAACGGTGATTGTGTGCAGGTCTGCCATGAAATAATAGCAGTCAAACTCCTCGGCCCGGTCTGCCCAGTTCTTGATCGCTCCCAGATAATTGCCCAGATGCAGGTCTCCGCTCGGCTGAATGCCGGATAACATTACTTTTTTCGCTTCCATCGTATATTCTCTCCCTTACTTGGTCATAAATTCTGTGTCCTTCCCATTGTACCATAAGTAAGGAATAGAAGGAAGTGAAATTTCTCGTCAGGCCGCTTTTCCGTCGCACATCTGGGTATGGTAAAGGCGGGCGTACACACCTCCCCGCGCCAGAAGGCTTTCATGACAGCCTCTTTCGGCAATCTTTCCATCTTTCATGACCAGAATCTCATCCGCCTGCTGCACGGTGGAAAGCCTGTGCGCGATCAGAATGGAGGTACGCGATGCAATCAGCGGCTCTATGGCCTCCTGGATCATCTGCTCCGAAATCGAATCCAGCGAGGATGTCGCCTCGTCAAAAATCATCAGGGCCGGATCTTTGAGCAGGACTCTGGCAATAGAAAGCCGCTGCTTTTCCCCGCCGGACAGCTTGAGTCCGCGGTTGCCCACGACCGTATCATACCCGTCCTTCTGGCTCATGATAAAATCATGAATATTGGCCTTTTTGCAGGCTTCCATCAGCTCCTCTTCCGAAGCCTCCGGCTTCACATACAGAAGGTTATCCCGAATGGTTCCGTTAAAAAGGTAGGTCTCCTGCGTCACAATCCCGATATTGCTGCGCAGCTGGGCCAGATCCATCTGCCTGACATCGATCCCGTCAAAATATACCGCTCCCCCTGTCACATCGTACAAACGGGGAATCAGGTTGACAGTAGTGCTCTTGCCCGATCCGGAAGGGCCGACAATGGCAATGCAGCGGCCCGGCTCCAGGGTGAAGCTGACATCCTTCAGAATCTCTCTGTCAGAATTGTAGCGGAAGGAAACATGATCAAAACAGATCTTCCCTTCTGCCCTGCTTTCCGGAATCCATACAGGCTCCTCCGGCTGCCGGATCTCCTCTTCCATATCAAAATATTCAAAAATCCTGGTAAACAGAGCCATGGCCCGCAGCCAGTCGACCTGAATATTGAGCAGAGAGTTAACAGGTCCGTACATCCTGCCAAGCAGAGCGACCAGCACGGTAATGTCGCCTACCGTAAGGCTGCTGTCATAGCGCATCATCAGCACGCCGCCCACCAGATATAAAAGCATAGGTCCGACCGAACTGATCGTGCTGATCACAACGCGGAACCATCTGCCTGCCATGGACTCTTTGATATTGAGCCGGATCATCTGCTCATTCACATCTCTGTAACGCGCATATTCCGCCCCTTCCCGGCAAAAAAGCTTGACCAGAAGCTGCCCGCTCACGGACATGGTCTCATTCAGGATACCATTCACCTCATCCCGGCACTGCTGGGACTGACGGGTCAGCTCCCATCTGGTCTTTCCCGCTTTCCTGGTCGGAATGGTAAACAGGGGCACGATGACCATGCCCAAAAGAGCCAGAATCCAGTTTCTCTGCACCATAGCCGTCACAGCAACCGCCAGGGTAACTGCATTGGATAAAATAGAGGTAAATGTGCCCGTAATCACCTGCTGGACCCCATCGATATCGCTGGTCATGCGGGTGATAATATCCCCCTGATTATTCTCTGTAAAAAAGCGGTGGGACATCTTCTGCAGCTTCCGGTACATCTGATTTCGCATATCAAACACAATGTGCTGGGCGATCCAGGTGTTCAGCCAGGATTCCAATACGCCAATCAGATTACCCGCCAATGTAACCAGCAGGGAAAGAATGATCAATCTGACCAATACAGGCAGATTCTGGGCAATCAGTCCCTCATCAATAATCCTTCCCGTCAGCACAGACGGCAGAACTCCCATCACCGAGGATGCCAGGATCGCAGCCAGGACGATGCCCATCTGCAGGCGGTATGGCATCAGCCAGGAAAGTACACGCCTGATCAAAGGCCATGTCACCTTCGGTGCATTCCTCTTCTCCTCATCGCTCATAAAACCCCGCATACCAGGTCCTCGGCCCATTCCGGCCCCCGGTCCCATTCCATAAGCCATAAGCATCCTCCTTTCCTGCAGCCTATTAATTATTTATGTCTTCTTATTTTTCCAGATCTTCCAGATTTTCAGCCATCTTGTCCGCCAGCCGGACAAACTCTTTTCTCTCCTCTTCTGTCAGGCAGGCAACCATCTGTCTTTCCCTTGCCAGCCGGTCACGACGAATGCTCTCGGCCAGCTCCCTGCCTTTCTGAGAAAGCACAAGCACATAGATGCGGCCGTCCATCTCTGAACGATAGCGTTCAACCAGTCCTTCATCCTCAAGCTTTTTCAATATTTCATTTAACGAAGAGATCCTGACATCCAGGCTTTTTGCCAGATCCCGCGTCGTCATGGCTCCGGACATCATGAGCGTCCGCAGCACCCTTCCTGCCGCTCTTCCCCTTCCCGACTTCCTGTGTCCCCGACGCAGCAGCCGCATCAGGCGATCCAGCGCAACCGCAACCTCATCACGTTTTTCCTGCAGTCTTACCTGCTCTTCTTTCTCCTGTAAATCTTTTTCATCTGCTTGCAGGGAAAACTTCCCTGTTTCTTCTGCTCTATCCATACTATCTTCCTGATACATCATTCTTCTCCTCCAGACCTGATTCTGTAAGAATTCCGCAATTAATATATCCCTGAAAAACTTTCTACAGGTACCTGTTATAAATTATAAATCTTGTACAATAGTGCTGTCAAGACATTTTCTACAGGTACCTGTAGATTTTTTTTGGAGGAGTTATGATGACCCAGGTACCACTCTCTAAAACATCAAAAAAACAGATACCTGCAAATTGATTCTACAGGTACCTGTTATATTTTTC
>CAMMZE010000194.1 GCA_946529195.1 uncultured Lachnospiraceae bacterium | reverse complement strand
TCCGTCCTAATATTTCACTGATCAAGGAAGCCGGCGGCGATACCGGCCGCGGCATTGTCATTGATTCCTGCATGCGCACTTCCCTGCCCGATATCTACGCGGCTGGCGACTGCGCGGAAGGAATGGACGCCTCTTCCGGCCAGCAGCGTGTCCTGGCCATCTGGCCGAACGCCTATATGCAGGGATATACAGCCGGACAGAACATGGCAGGCTCCCATGCGGCATTCGACAAGGCCATCCCCATGAACTCCATCGGCTTTTTCGGCCTGCACGCCATGACTGCCGGCAGCTATGAAGGCAACATGTATGAAGAAAAGACAGAAACTTCTATCAAAAGACTATTCACCAAAGATGATCTGCTCAAGGGCTTTATTCTGATTGGCTGCAAAGAGCGGGCCGGCATCTACACGTCCATGATCCGTGAGAAAACACCGGTTTCCTCTGTCAATTTTGAGCTTCTGAAAAAAACCGCTTCGACAACGGCATTTTCCCCTGATATCCGCAGAAAAAAATTTGGAGGTGTGGTATAATATGTTGATTCATTCAGATAATCTTGATCATAAGGCCTTAAATGAAGCTATCCGCAATGCACCGGATATCTGCAGGATCGACGGCTGCTGCGGCCAGCGTTTTATCGCTGCCGGTATGTCCGGCAAGGACATCACGATTGAGGGGATTCCTGGCAACGCACTTGGCGCCTACCTTGGCAGCAGCACCATCACCGTACTCGGAAATGCCCAGGATGCGGTCGGCGATACCATGAACGCCGGCAGCATCATCGTTCACGGCAATATCGGGGATGCGGCAGGCTACGCCATGCGCGGCGGCAGAATCTATGTCAGAGGCAACGCCGGATACCGGGCAGGTATCCATATGAAAGCTTACAAGGAAAAGGTTCCTGTCATGGTCATCGGCGGCAAAGCAGGCAGCTTTCTGGGCGAATATCAGGCCGGCGGCATCATCGTTGTCCTGAATCTGGACACACCGCAGGATAAATGCGTCGGCTTTTATCCCTGCACCGGCATGCACGGCGGCAAAATGTTTCTGCGTTCTGCATGCGAGGATGTCAGTTTTCCGGCTCAGGTCACCGCGCGGCCCGCTCACGCTGAGGATCTGTCTCAGATCCGCCCCCATATCGAAGATTACTGCAGCCTTTTCGGACTGGATCCGGAAGAAGTGCTTGCAGGCCATTTTACTGTAGTTACCCCCGACAGCAAGAACCCTTACAGACAGATGTATGTGCCCAATTGAGACAGTAAATAAAGGAGTATCACCATGAAATATACAAAGGAAGAGGTTATTCAGTACGCCCGGGAAGAAGATGTCAAATTCATCCGTCTGGCCTTCTGCGACGTATTCGGCAGGCAGAAAAATATTTCCATCATGCCGGATGAGCTGGAGCGCGCTTTCAAATACGGCATCGCCTTTGATGCTTCCGCGATCGCGGGATTTGGCGATGAAGTCAAAAGCGACCTCTTCCTGCATCCGGAAGCGGACACCCTTATGCCCCTTCCCTGGAGACCGGAACACGGCAGAGTGGTCCAGATGTTCTCCTCCATCACCCATCCGGACGGCAGCCCGGCCCGCTGTGATACTCGGAATCTGTTAAAAAAAGCGGTTCTTGATGCGGAAAAAGCGGGCTTTTCCTTTACCTTCGGCACAGAGCAGGAATTTTACCTCTTCCGTCTGGACGAGCAGGGCAATCCGACGGCTATTCCCTGCGACCAGGCAGGCTACATGGATATCGCTCCCGAAGACCGGGGAGAAAATGTTCGCCGCGAGATCTGCCTGACCCTGGAGCAGATGGGCATTCTGCCGGAGAGCTCCCATCATGAAGAGGGCCCCGGCCAGAATGAAATCGATTTCCGCTATGCCGCCCCCCTGACCGCCGCCGACCAGGCCATGACCTTTCAGCGCGTGGTCAGGACAGTCGCCGGCAGAAACGGCCTGCATGCCGATTTTTCGCCCAAACCGCTCGCGGATGCCCCCGGAAATGGATTTCATATCAATATTTCTCTCCAGCCTTTCCCAGACGAAAAGCTCTTTAACAGCATGATCGCCGGAATTCTGAAAAATGTGAAAGATATGACCGTGTTTCTGAATCATTCTGCAGACTCTTATAAACGTCTGGGAAGCCATAAGGCTCCCCGCTATATCTCCTGGTCCGCCCAGAACCGGTCTCAGCTGATCCGTATACCCGCGGCATTCGGTCAGTACAGGCGCGCAGAGCTCCGGTCCCCGGATCCCAGCGCCAACCCCTACCTGGCATTTATGCTGATGATCTACGCCGGGCTGGACGGAATCACAAATCACCTGCCTCTGCAGCCTGCAGCAGATCTGAACCTCTACAAGGCAAGTCCGGACGTTTTATCCTCTTTTGAGCATCTTCCGGCTTCCTGCACCGAGGCCTGCCGTCTGGCATCCAGAAGCGATTTTATCAAAGCCCACATTCCCGCGGAGATCATCGCATCCTATTGCCACAAATGATCCTGCCAGCAACCGGGCCGGCATAGCATAAAAGGCCGGCACGCTGCATCCATCTGGTGTAAACCCCCGTCCTGCCATGAGAAAGGAATCCCCGCATGAGTCTGAAAGAGCGTGTTTACAGTGTTCTCGTTGTATCTGCAGCGAAAGAGCTGAATACGGCCCTTCTCACCCTTTTGCCGGGTTCTCACTATTCTCCCGTCAAAACGGTCACCAGCGTCAGCGCCGGCCGGCGAGCCTGGAGTGAACGCAGCTATGATTACGTACTGATCAACTCCCCCCTGCCAGATGACACAGGCGTCCGCTTCGCGATCGACCTGAGCAGCAGCCAGGGCACAGTCGTCCTTCTATTCGTCAAAGCCGAAATACATGATGACATTCTCGGCAAAGTCGCAGAACACGGCGTCTTCACCCTCTCCAAACCCCTGTCACGATCTGTCCTGACCACCGCCCTGAACTGGATGGCCAGCGCCAGAGAACGCCTGCGCAAATCCGAAAAAAAGGCTCTCTCCTTCGAAGAAAAGATGGAAGAAATCCGCATCGTCAACCGGGCCAAATGGCTCCTGATCTCCGAGCTGAAAATGGAAGAGCCCCAAGCCCACCGCTACATCGAAAAACAGGCCATGGACCGCTGCATCTCCAAAAAAGAAGCCGCACAGGAAATCCTGAAGATTTATTCGTAGGGGAGGGAGACAGGGGACGGTTCTCTGTCTCCCTCCTTTCGCATACAAAAACAGCCGGAAAATCAGTTTTTTTGCTGATTATCCGGCTGTTTTTGCGTC
>CAMMZE010000193.1 GCA_946529195.1 uncultured Lachnospiraceae bacterium | reverse complement strand
TCTTTAATAAGTATGACTACAATCTGCCTCCGGAACTGGTCCGCAAAGGCTTTGCCTATGGCGTTCTTGACCTGGAGGGCATGCTGGACAGGATCCGTGAGTGGACCGGACAGTCCAGAGAGCTGCTGACAGAAAAATAGAAACTGACAGAGAAAAGAAAGTGTCATTATATCTGGCACTTTCTTTTTCCTTTTTTTGCCAGCGTGTCAGGCAGGTGAAGCCAGCTGTCGATCGAGAAATGTCCTAATCAGACTGCAAAAAGGAGGGACTCCCCCTGCCGTAAAGAAAGTGGTTATGATATAATGAGGACAATAAGAGCAGGGAATATTTTGAAAGAAAGAAAAGAAAGGAACAGTATGCACAGAATCCGGGTATTTCTGGCGTCTTCCATCACAGAATTTTCTTACGAACGCGTGCAGCTGGGCGATTTTGTGCGCACGCTCAATGATATTCTGGTGGAACGGGGCGTCTATATCCAGCTGGAAAAGAGCGAGGACATCACTGGTGCCATCGATTTTTACCGCAAGCAGAATCAGTATAACAGGATTATAAAAGAGAGCGAGTATTTCTTCCTGCTGATCGGAAAGGCGGTCGGCGCATATACCATGGAAGAGTATGAGACGGCCTGCGGATCGGAAAAAGAAGGAATGCGGATCATATTCCGGCAGGCACCTGCAGAAGAAGAGACAGGAATGACGGCGCAGGCATCGTCAAAGCCCGGTCAGCTGCCGGATGCGGGAGCGGCTATGACGCCGGAGTCCTTCCGTGCGCTTCTGGAAGAAGAGAAAAGAGCATATATGGACTGCGAATCGACAGACAGCGTGAAGCTGGCCCTCCTTATGATGCTGACAGGAGATGAGGAGATTGCCCGCGGCCTGCTGTTCCGGGATGGACAAGCCTGGCTGGATGGCAGGGCAGCGCTCTCCCTCATGGAAACGCCTGTTTATCAGAAGGATGATAATCTGAGGCAGATGATCCTGCATAAGCAGGACCTGGAGAGAGAGTATATCGCCTGCCTGCGGGAGCAGACAGAAGAAGGCGCGCAAAGGGCAGAGACTCTGCGGGAAGAGATCGGGCAGATTGCTGCGCAGCTTGCGCAGCAGGAGAATAGTCTGCTTAACCTTTTTACCTATATCAATCAGCAGAAAATGACCGGTGACCGGGAGCGCAGGGCACGGAAGTATCTGGCACAGGGAGATCTGCCTGCCGCAGCTGAGATCCTGCGGGATCCCCTGCGGGAAGCGGAAAAAAAGGCGGCAGTAAACCAGTTCCGCAGGATGCAGGAAGCAGCCCTCAAGCAAATCGTCGAAAACTGGAAAGAGGCGATGTCCCTTATGGGAGGCGATTTCCCGGAGGAGCTGCCTGAGGAGCCGGCAGAAAGTGATTATCTGGTAGATATGCTTTTGAAGGAGAATAGTCAGCTATCGCAGGAATTTCTGGTTGGACTGCAGGCGATGGGTGATTATGCCCAGTGGCTCAACCTGAAGATGAAATGGAGCCAAGCTGCCGGTTTGAGCAGAAAGCTGGAAGCTTACATGGAAGTATATGGAGACAGAGAAGAAAATCGGAAAGCACTGAAAGACCTGCAGAATCACAGCGGGGAAAAGAAAGCATAATAATCTGAATCAGGGTATGAAATAAAGGAGGAAAAGTCATGATCAGAAACATTACATTGGGAACCACAGGAATTACCGCACCGCAGAACGGATTTGGCGCGCTGCCCATCCAGAGATGCAGCCAGGAGGAGGCTGTCCGCCTGCTCCGCAAGGCCTATGACGGGGGCATGCGCTTTTTTGATACAGCTCGCGCATATACAGATAGTGAGGAAAAAGTTGGAATCGCATTTGCCGGAATGAGGGATAAGGTATTTATCGCAACCAAGACCGGGGCCAAGACACCTGAGGGAATCCGGGAGGATCTGGAGACTTCCCTCCGTATGCTGCAGACGGATTACATCGACATCTATCAGCTGCACATGGCGCCTCAGTGCTACAAACCCGGTGATGGAACCGGCCTCTATGAAGTGCTGCTGGAGGCAAAAAAGGAGGGCAAGATCCGTCATATCGGCATCACAGCCCATCTGCTGAGCGTAGCCCAGGAGGCAATCGAGAGCGGTCTTTATGAGACCCTGCAGTTCCCCTTCAGCTACCTGTCTTCCGAGCAGGATCTGGCCCTTGTCAAGGCCTGCAAAGAGAAAAACATGGGCTTTATCGCTATGAAGTCTCTGGCCGGCGGATTGATCACCCACTCGGAGGCGGCGATGGCCTTTACCCAGGAGTTTGACAACGTTATGCCGATCTGGGGCATTCAGAGGGACAATGAGCTGGATGAGTGGCTTTCCTTCATGGAGAATCCGGCAGTTATGACCGATGAGATTCAGGCATTTATCGACAAAGAAAAAAGCGAGCTTTCCGGGTCATTTTGCAGAGGCTGCGGATACTGTCTGTCTGCCTGTCCCATGGAGATTAAGATCAACAACTGCGCAAGAACATCTCTCATGATCCGCAGAGCGCCGACAAAGTACTGGTTCTCACCCGAGTGGCAGGCGGAAATGGAACACACACAGGACTGCATTGAGTGCCGTGCCTGCGAGGCAAGATGTCCTTACAGTCTGCCCATTCCGGAACTGCTCAAGAAGAATTATGCAGATTATAAAGAGATGCTGGCAAAGGCCGGTGTATAAGGAAGGGAGATTCGTTTGAGTAAAAAGCTTCAGGTCAGAATCGTATTGGCAGCAGATGCTGCAGCATTTTCACAGGAACGAGTCGAACTGAAAGAATTTGTCGAGTCGCTGAATGAGGAGAAAGGCAGCGTCTCCTATGAACTGTTGACACAAGAAGCTTTAGAAAAAGAAGAGGAGGCCGGGCAGTCCTTCTACCTGCTGATCGGGCAGGAGTTTGGGGCGGAAGAGAGCGGGATCTTTCACAAGGTCTATGACAGATTCCGCCAGACCGGTGCCCCGGCCATATATACCTATTTTCACAGAAAGGATTCCGATCCGCTGACAGACAGTGTCAAGGCCTTTATGACCGAACTGGACGAGGAGATCGGCCACTTTTTCAGCCTCTATGAGGATCTGGACAGCGTCAAGCTGGGGATCCTGATGGAGCTGGCCAGAGATCCCGGCATGGAGAAGGCTTTTGCCATCAGAGGAGGCGCGGCCTGCCTGAACGGGAAAAAAGTCCTTTCTCTGGAAAACCTTCCCTTCTATCAGGGAAATGAGAGTCTGCAGGCGCTGTTGAAAGAACAGAAAGACCTGGCAGACCGCTTTGAGAAGGCAGCAGT
>CAMMZE010000192.1 GCA_946529195.1 uncultured Lachnospiraceae bacterium | reverse complement strand
GGCGTTGAGAAGACCTGGCCCGTTCACTCCCCGATCGTTGAGAAGATCGAAGTTGTCAGATACGGCAAGGTAAGACGTGCGAAGCTCTTCTACTTAAGAGACAGAGTCGGCAAGAAAGCCAAAGTTAAAGAGTTAATCAAGTAAACTTATCCAACCGGGACCGGCACACTTACACAGCTGATAAAAGAGATGTAAGTGCTCCGGTCTTTTGTTGTACTTGGAGGTTATATGAGGAGAAAATCTCCCACAAGATCATCAAAAAAGAAAAAGAGACTGGAACGGCTCAAGTCTTTTGCCATACATACTTTTCTTTATCTGGTCATCGGCGTGATCGTGGTCATGGCCGGGATATTTGCGGCCAGAGAATACGGGATGGCACAGGTCGTTCTGGATGACTCTATGGAACCTGTCCTGGAGAGGGAAGATGTTGTCCTTCTGAATCGCTTTGGATATCGTTTCGGTGATCCGGAGAGGATGGACATCGTCGCGATGAATATCGGTTCTTCCGACAAGAGCCCTGTCTATCTGAGACGAGTCATCGGGATCCCCGGAGACACCGTACGGATCAGCGGCGGAAGCATCTATGTCAATGGTGAGGAAGTCACACTTTATGAAGGGGCGGAAGCTATTGCTTTTTCCGGACAGGCTGAAAGTGAGATCACTCTGGAGCCGGACAGCTACTTTGTTCTGTGTGAGAATTATAATTCCAGCAATGACGACAGCCGCAAAAGCAGTATCGGCTGTGTTGACCGGCGTCAGATCATCGGGAAAGTATGGGCTGTCGCGGCACCTTTGAAAAGGATGGGAATATTATGATAATACAGTGGTATCCAGGTCATATGACCAAAGCTCGCCGTATGATGCAGGAAAATATAAAGCTGATTGATATCGTGGTGGAGCTTGTTGATGCCAGACTCCCTTATTCCAGCAAGAATCCGGATATCGATGCCCTGGCAAACGGCAAGTACAGGATCCTTCTGATGGCGAAAGCTGACATGGCAGATCCTGCTGTTACCGCTGCATGGGAAAAGTGGTATAAGGACAAGGGCTTTTATGTCATGGCTGTCAATGCCCGCAGTAAATCCGGCATTCGCGGAGTAAATCAGCTGATTATGGAGGCCAGCAAAGAGAAGATAGAGCGTGACAGGCGGCGCGGCATCAAGAACAGACCGGTCCGTGCCATGATCACTGGCATTCCCAATGTTGGAAAGTCAACGTTTATCAATTCTTTTGCCGGCAAGGCAGCGGCCAAAACCGGTAATAAACCGGGTGTTACCAGGGGAAAACAGTGGATCCGTCTGAATCAGCAGGTGGAGATGCTGGATACACCGGGACTCTTATGGCCCAAGTTTGAGGATCAGAGCATCGGCCTGAAACTGGCTGTTTCCGGTTCTATCAATGACGATATTCTTGACAGCAGAGAGATCTGCCATCATCTGATCACATATCTGCAGAGAAAGTATCCGCAGGCCCTTGCTGGGCGTTACCATATTGAGGGACTGGAAGATACAGAGAAGATCCTGGAGGCCATTGCTCTGGAGCGCGGTGCTTTAAAAAGCGGCGCTGCTGCTGACATCGACAGGGCCTGCTCCCTTCTGATCGATGATTTCAGAAGTCTTAGAATGGGCCGTCTTTCTCTGGAAGAGCCGGATGATCTGGTCTTTTAAGGAGCATATTTTGGAACAGAAAACGATTACTGAGATTCGAAATGAATTAAAAAATACAGACGTAAGAAGCCTCGATGCCTTTATCAGCACTTATAAGTATGATGAGCGAAACGGGGTCCGTCAGCTGCTCGCACAGGCTGAAAAGAAGATTCTTGCTTATCAGAAGGAGCTGGACCGGGTGCATAAGATGCTGACTTTTGAGAGACAGCACTGCACGGACGGCAGGATTGTCTGCGGGATCGATGAGGCAGGAAGAGGCCCTCTGGCAGGTCCTGTTGTGGCAGCGGCTGTCATTTTAGATATGAACGATCCGATCTTATATGTCAATGATTCCAAAAAGCTTTCTCATACAAAAAGAGAGGAGCTTTTTGAGGAAATCATGGAAAGAGCGGTCAGTGTCGGTATCGGTGCTGCATCTCCGGAGCGGATCGATTCCATCAATATTCTGCAGGCGGATTACGAGGCTATGCGGGAGGCATTTCAGGCCCTTTCTCCCGAACCGGATACCCTGCTCAATGATGCCGTTACGATTCCCGGCATACAAAAACAGCAGATCAGCATTATCAAAGGCGACGCCAAAAGCCTTTCCATTGCCGCGGCCAGCATTGTGGCAAAAGTGACCAGGGACAGGCTGATGATGTCATTTGATGAGTTGTATCCCCAGTACGGATTTGCCAAAAATAAAGGCTACGGAACGGCGGATCATATTGCTGCGATCAGAAAATACGGGCCCTGTCCCATCCACAGACGCAGCTTTATAGGTAATTTTATATGAATACACACCAGATAGGCAATGCTGCGGAAAATGCCGCGGCCCGTTATCTCGAAGCGAATGGATACCGCATTCTTGACCGGAATTACCGGTTCAGGCATACGGAGATCGATATTATTGCAAAAGAGAAAGACTATCTGGTTTTCATAGAAGTCAAATACAGAAAATCGGCGGTCAGGCAGCATCCGCTGACAGCCGTCGGTCAGGAAAAACAAAAGAGGATCAGCGTGACAGCACTGCATTATCTGCAGACACATCATTATAATCTGTCGGTTCCCTGCCGATTTGATGTGCTGGCGATTCTGGGAGAAGAGCCGGTGCTGGTAAAAAACGCTTTTCCCTTTCAATTTACAAAAGGATGGTAATATGTACAGAGAAGATCCTGCCCGTCTGACCAAGATCAATGGGATACCTTTTATTACGTTTCCGGCCTTAGACAATCTGGCTATGGTAAAAGCTGTCTTTTCTACCAGGTACGGCGGTGTGAGCAGCGGTATCTATACCTCAATGAATCTGAATGATGACAGGGGAGATAATCCGGAGGCAGTTGCAGAGAACTTCCGCCGTGTTTCGGTTGCTTTGCATACAGAGCTTGATCATATGGTTCGTTCTGACCAGACACATACAGCCAATGTCCGTGTGATGACACAGGAGGACGCCGGAAAGGGATTGGTCAGAGAGCGGGATTATCAGGATGTTGACGGTATGATCACGGATGTACCAGGGCTCATGCTTGTCAGCTCGCATGCAGACTGTGTCCCCCTGTTTTTTGTTGATCCGGTCAGAAAAGCAATCGGTCTGACCCATTCCGGCTGGAAGGGAACCGTGCAGCGGATTGGCAAAGTGACGATTGAAAAAATGCAGGAAACATAC
>CAMMZE010000191.1 GCA_946529195.1 uncultured Lachnospiraceae bacterium | reverse complement strand
CTCTGCGAGAGAAATCTCTTCGCCTGCGGGTGTAACAACAGAATAATCATAAATATTGCTCATGGGAAAACTCCTTTCATAAACCTTTGTTTTTCATTTTTTACAATTGTATTTTATCAAATATAATCGCGTTGTCAAGTGTTTTTTTGTTTTTTTATTCGAGGAGGCTGAAATGCATGAAAAAACGGCCGGAAGCTTTTGTTCCCGGCCGTTTCTCTCCTTCTGTCATACGGATCTCCTTTTACTCTTTCAGGGAATGTTTCTCCGTTAACCATATAGGTGGTCTCCAGGAAGAAAGGTAAAATGGCACAGATGATATAGCCAAAGATGATTCCGAACAGGATTGACGCTGCGGAAAGAATCCCCTTGGTACCTTCAGATCTGTTTTTCCTGTGCCAGTCTGCCCACTTCCTCAGCTCCGTAGGAAGGCTCAAAATCATCTGTATCACTGCAGATCCTGCCTCCGCAGGTCTCCAGGACATTTTTCAGGATCTGAACTGCCGCCTGATCATCCGCACTGTGCCAGCTGGCCTGATACTGACGGGTGATTCCCTGCTCCTCAAACCAGGCCTGGTCTGCAGGATCTATAAAACACTCTTTCGCGTCCTGGAAGATCAGGGAATCTGCCTCCAGCTCAACTGCGCAGAGGTTGATGTCGGGCCAGATATCTGCCTTTTCGGCAAAGGCTTCCCCAACTGCGTTCATGATGTCGCGTGCAGAAACATCGCCCTCCGGGAAATAATAGTATTCCACGATCCGGCGGGGCGGAAGCTTCTTTACGACAGCTGTCACATCTTTATTCCCTTTGTTTTTAAATGCATTCGTCTTCTTTTTCATCAGATCGGGTCTCCTTCCTTCAGCCCTGCCTCTTTTTTCAGAGTCTTGATCACGCCCTGCATAATGTAGGCAGTCAGTCCCCAGATCACATAGTCTTCGTAATAGTAAAAATAGATGCCGGCTTTGCCATTTCGCCAGGGATAGTTTCTGCCGCCGGGCACTTTGTCAAAGGGGAAGTCCTCCGGCTGCCGGGCTATGATCGTATTGTAATAGACCTCCGGCTGCGTATTCAGAAAGAAGCGCAGGGGAACGGTAAAGACCCTGGCCACTTCTGCCCCGGAAAACTGCATCTGGTAATCGGTCAGCTCACACATAAAGGCATTGATCTTGTTGCCGTATACCGTCAGCATATAATCCATTTCCGCGATCACATGAATCTGATCCCGCTTGAGCAAAAGCTCCTCCATCGTCTCACGCACTGCGTTTTCCAGAGGGGTCTCGCCCGGATCCCTGCCGCCGCCGGGAAAGCAGATCTCATCCGGCTGCCGCTTGAGCCGGCTGGCCCTCTGCTCGAAGAGCACATGGAGCCCATCCTCTTTCCGGATCAGGGGGATCATCACAGAAAACTGACTGTAGATGTCTTCATCAATTGCCTGTGCAGTCCTGTTTTGTAAACGTTCAAACATCATTTTCTCCTAAAACTCGATTCCCTGACGGGCTGCAAGGCCCTGGTCATAGGGATGACGGATCTTTTTCATCTCGGTAATATAATCCGCGCGCTCCATGAGTGCTTCTGAAGGATGACGGCCGGTCAGCACGACCTCGGTCTCCTCCGGCAGCTGATCCAGGAAATCCATCAGGATCTGCTCGTCGATAAAGCCTTTTTCCACTGCCGTGATGATCTCATCCAGAACAAGCAGCCCGTAGCTGCCCTGCAGGATACGGAACAGCAGGCTGTCCATGTACTGCTCGTAGACCTGCTTAACCTCTTCTTTCCCCTGCTCGCTGATCTCCCAGGTAAATCCATAAAAGCCCGGATTGGGCATCATGGAAATGGTCTCAATATCTTCAAAAGAAGCCAGCTCGCCGGAGCTGGAGTCCTTCATAAACTGTACGAACGCCACCTTTCCTTCATGTCCGGCAAAGCGCACCGCCAGGCCTACAGCCGCTGTGGTCTTTCCCTTTCCTTCTCCCATATAGATATGAAGTCTTCCGCGTGTGTCCATTTTACTCACTCCCTGTATTATCATTTTGTATTAGTATCATTATACCCGCACCTGAAAATAAAATCCAGCATCTGCCCGGGGTCATCTGCCAGAAATACCGGATGGAAGATCTCCAGAAGGGCTCTTTCCCGAAATCCCCAGCTGACCAGAAGGCAGTCCATGCCTGCGGCCGCCGCGGTCTGGGCATCCACCTCGGAATCTCCCACATAAAGGGCACGCTCCCGCTTTGTCCCTAGTTTCTCCAGCGCCGAAAAAACCATATCCGGAGCCGGTTTTTTCCGTATGCCTGCGGCCTCATTTTCCCCTGCTGCAACAGCAATGCGGTCTCCAAAGTAATATTCGCTCAGTCCTTCGGTCGCCGTTTGGAATTTATTCGACACGATTGCCATCCGGACCCCGCTCTCGCGCAGTCTGTCCAGTGCTTCCAGAATTCCCGGATACGGCCGGGTCAGATCGCGAGAATGCTTGCTGTAATAAGCCTTAAAAAACTGCAGCACCCTGTCCTTCTCCTCTTCGGAAGTCCCGTCAGGTACTGCGCGCTGCACCAGTTTCGCCACGCCGTTTCCTACAAAGCGGCGGACCTCCTCGCGCGTACGTTTCGCCATTCCCGATTCTTCCAAAGCCGCGTTGACTGCTGCCGCCAGGTCATCCAGGGTGTCCAGTAAAGTGCCGTCCAGATCAAAAACAACGGCCTCATATCTTTTATCTGTCATATCATTTTCATTCTTTCTATCTTTTTATGCTTCATGGCCGGGCATCAGGGAAGAAAGCCCAGATGCTGCAATAAAATACGGGTCCCGATCCCGATCAGGATGATTCCCCCGGCAATCTCTGCCTTTTTCTTGTAGCGCAGTCCGAAAACGTTGCCGATCTTGACACCTGCTACAGAAATCACAAATGTTGTCAGTCCGATGAGCGTAATGGCTGTCAGGATTTGCACCCGCAGGAAGGCAAAGGTGACACCAACCGCCAGGGCGTCAATGCTGGTCGCCACCGCCAGCATAATCATCTCCAGAAAAGCAAGCGATGCGCTCTCCTCATCCTCCTCGTCTGACATGGCCTCCCGGATCATGTTGGCGCCGATCAGAACCAGCAAAACAAATGCAATCCAATGATCGATCCTCTCAATGTATCCGCTGAATCTGCTCCCGGCCAGATAACCCAGCAGGGGCATGAGTGCCTGAAATCCTCCAAACCATACGCCGACGATGACGGCTTTTCCCACCGTGATTTTCTCCATCGCCAGCCCTTTACAGACAGAGACCGCAAAAGCGTCCATTGACAGCCCGATCCCGATCAGAAGCATCTC
>CAMMZE010000190.1 GCA_946529195.1 uncultured Lachnospiraceae bacterium | reverse complement strand
TCCTGGACGGGCAGGATGTGAGCCAGTGCTCGGAAAATGAGCTGGCAGACCTTCGTCTGGAAAAGCTGGGATTCATTTTCCAGAACTTTCAGCTCCTTCCTGGCCAGAGCGCGGCAGAAAATGTAGAGCTGCCCCTTCTTTACGCTGGGCTTTCCCGGGCAGAAAGAAGGGAGAGGGCGGCGCAGGCCCTGGACCGGGTCGGCCTGGGAGACCGGCTGGATGCCAGACCTACCCAGCTGTCCGGCGGACAGCAGCAGAGAGTCGCGATCGCCAGGGCCATGATCAACCATCCAAGGCTCCTGCTGGCGGATGAACCGACAGGCGCCCTGGATTCCGCAACCGGGAAACAGGTGATCGAGCTCTTCCGGCAGCTCAACCAGGAAGGCGTCGCAATTTTGATGATCACGCACGATGCATCCATCGCAGCCTGCGCAGACCGGCAGGTTACGATTCTGGACGGCGTGCTGACAGAGGGAAATTATGGGAAAGATGAATAATAAACGTTTGATTTCGATCATTCTGGTCCTGTGCCTTGTAGCAGGCGGTGTATACGGGATCGCCCAGGCCGTCATGCGCACGACCGGATCCGGCGATGTGATGGTTGTGCAGGCCGGGGAACTCAACTACGGGGGCTGGTTTTACGACGAGACCACCAGCACTTCCGGCAGAGTCACCTCAGAAGCCTCGCAGAACATCTATCTTTCAGATACACGGACTGTCAAGGAACTCTGCGTCGAGCAGGGGCAGGAAGTGAAAAAGGGAGACGTCCTTCTGATCTATGATGAGACCCAGTCAGCCCTCGCCCTGGAAAAGGCAGAACTTTCCCTGGAACTGGTACAGCTGGGGATTCAGATCGCAGAAACAAACCTGAATACCTTAAATAATCTCAGCCCGGTTTCTGACGGCGGCGGCTATGGAGGAGATGTCTTCCCGGAAGAGCCGGAGGAAAAAGATCCCGCCCAGATCAGGAAGGAGATCCTGGACCGCCTCAAGGCAGCCACGAAAATGACGGATGCGTCCATGGCCATGAATGATCCGGAGACCATCGACAAGCTGATAAAAGAACATAAGATCAAGCTCAGCAAAGAGGAAAAGGAAGCCCTGCAGAAGCTGATCGAGCAGGAAAATAAGGAAGCAGCTGCAGCAGGCGATCCGCTGGGCTCCCGCCGCAACCCCTACCGTTTCCTGGTCAAAAATGACACGGTGGTCACGATTCAGCCTTCCTTTATCAAAATGCTGATCGACAAAGCGGAAAAACAGTACGCCGCGGACAAGTCCAAAAAGATCGCAGAAAAGGATAAGGCAATCTATTTTATCCTGGAAGCCCATGAAGGAGACACCCTCAGCGGCGATGTGATCAAGGGCAAGGTCTGGGGCAGAAATGCCTATCAGCTGCGGGATGCAAAGGATCCCCTGCAGGTCGATTTTTATCAGCTGACACCGGAGCTGGTTCCGGAGAAAGAAAAAGAGACCGAGACGGAGACCGAAACAGAAAAGCCTGAAACGACGGAGGCCCCGGAGACCGAAAGCGAAAGCCAGACGGAGACAGAGTCCGAAACGGAATCCGAGACAGAAAGCGAGACCGAAACGGAGACCCCGACCGAGACGGAATCGGAGACGGAAACCGAAACGGAAGGGCAGACAGAGACGGAAGAAACATCTGAAAGTGAGACAAAAACAGGTTGGATTACGATTGCCCCTGTCACCGGCATGCGCCTTTCACAGCCTCTGGGCGGAGTATCTGCAGATGCGGACACTTCCGGCGGGAAAAGCTACAGCAGCACACTGATTTCGCCAAATGCATCTTATACAGCATCCGAGCTGAAGGCAGCCATCC
This sequence comes from uncultured Lachnospiraceae bacterium, assembly GCA_946529195.1. The sequence goes on along the minus strand of CAMMZE010000190.1, from coordinate 1,482 downwards.
ATGAAGAAGAAGAGACTCTCCGCGAGCTGCATTTGCAGGAACGGGAGGCAAATCTGAACCTGAAAAAGGCCCGCAAGGCCAAAGAGGCAGGGAAAGAAACAGCCGCCATGGATGGGGTGGTGACGGCAGTCGGAGATCTGGAGAATCCTCCCAAGGACGGATCTCCCTTCCTGCAGGTAGCAGGCACGGCAGGCCTCTATGTGACAGGCGGACTCAGTGAACTTTTGCTGGGCGAGATCGCTCCGGGTGATCCCATCACGGTTCTTTCCTGGCAGACAGGGTCCAGCTATGAAGCCGAGATCACAGACATTTCCCCTTATCCGGATACATCAGGCCAGTACGGCTACGGAGGAATGGCGGCATCCGCTTCCTACTATCCCTTCACGGCCCGGATCCTGGATGAGAGCGCCAAACTGGGGGCAAATGAGTATCTGGATATTTCCCTGAGCGGCAAAGATCCCTACGCCGCCATGTACGGGGAAAGTGATGAGCTTTATCTCTACAAGGCATTTATCCTGGAGGAAGGCAGCAGCAAATATGTCTTCAAGCGCGGAGACGACGGGAAGCTGGTCAAACAGGAGATCCAGACAGGCCAGCTGCGCGGGGCAGGCTGTCAGATCTTAGATGGCGTCAGCCAGGATGACTGGGTGGCCTTCCCTTACGGGAAAAAGGTAAAAGAAGGCGCTAAGTGCAGAGAAGCCACGGTGATGGAACTGTATGAGGCAGACAGATAGGCAGATGAGGAGGAAAGGAGACCGATATGATAGAGAATACACGACTCGCTCTGCAGGGAATCTTTTCGCATAAGATGCGTTCCTTCCTCACCATGCTGGGCGTGATCATCGGCATCGCTTCGATCATTGCCATCGTTTCAACCATCAAGGGAACCAATGATCTGATCATGGAAAATCTGATCGGCGCCGGCAACAATAACGTCAATATCACCCTTCGGCAGGGGGATTCCATGTACTATATGGACAGCGGGATCCCGCAGGGAGTCCGTCAGGTCTCAGAGGAACAGAAAGAGGCCATCCGGGAAATCGATCAGGTAACTGATGCCTCTTTTTACACCATGCGCTCTTATGTGGAGGGTGTCTCCAATGGGAGAAATATGCTGTCCTCCGGCAGCATCTATGGCGTGGACAGCCACTATCTGGCGACTGTCGGCTATGAAGTCTACCAGGGAAGACCCTTTGTAGACCGTGATTATGAGGAGCGCCTCAAGGTCCTTTTGCTGGATGAAATCGCAGCCAGCCAGCTCTTCCCGGAAGGGGATGCAGTAGGAAAGACCATGGAAATCCGGTCGGAACCTTTTCTGGTGGCAGGCCTGATCCGCAAGAAAAATACCAGCAAGCCTGTTATACAGTCCCTGCAGGACTATGAGACCTATGCTTCTGCGGACACCGGCACAATCCTGATTCCTGATGTAGACTGGCCCATCGTTTTCCAGTTTGATGAGCCGGAGAACTGCGTGGCAAGAGC
>CAMMZE010000189.1 GCA_946529195.1 uncultured Lachnospiraceae bacterium | reverse complement strand
CCGAGGCCAGATCCTCATCCGTCCAGCCTGCCAGTTCCTTTAGTTTCTCGGGATGGTCAGCAGGGACAAAGTATTCCGGACCGATATCATCGGGATACTTGCCATATCCCAGTGTCTTTCTGCGCACATCCACGCGGAAGGCTCTCTTGCTGACGCCGTAATCCCGTCCTTTTTCCAGGTCGTCAATCTCCTTGTCTCCACGGATGATGGCCGCAGCGGCGGCAATGCCTTCTATGATTTTTTTGTATCCCGTACAACGGCAGATATTGCCGCGGATGGCTTCCTTGATCTCCTCCTCCGAGGGATCCGGATTCCGGTCGATCAGATCCTTCCCGCACATCACCATGCCCGGTATGCAGAATCCGCATTGAACGGATCCGGAAGAACCAAATGCATACACGAAAGCTTCCTTTTCCCGGACACTTAAACCTTCCACGGTAATGATATTCTTTCCCACTGCGCGTCTGGTGGTGAGGACGCAGGACTTGACCGCGCGTCCGTCCACGACGATCGTGCAGGTACCGCAGGCGCCTTCAGAGCATCCATCCTTGACAGAGTACAGTTTCAGATCATCCCGCAGATATCTGAGCAGGGGTTTGTCTTCTTCAGTCGTCCTACTGATTCCGTTTACTGTAAATGTATACGGCACACGCTTCCCCTCCCCTCTAATCAGTCATGATGCCATAAGCATCACGGATCACGCCGCGGGGGCATTTGACTGCGCACATGCCGCAGCGGATACATTTTTCCTGATCAATCACAGCATGGTTTCCGATCACATGCACCGCATCCGCCGGACAGTTCTTCTCACAAATCCCGCAGGCAATGCAGGAATTTGCGCAGAATGCCCTTGCATCCTTGCCCGGATCCTGACTGCTGCAGGCCGGCTGGATGTTGGCGAGCGGATTGATCAGTTCTATGAGTTTCTGCGGACAGGCACGCACGCATAATCCGCAGCCAACGCATTGATTCTCATCTACGGTTGGAGGGCCGCCGCCCTTTATGCTGACGGCACCGAGGCGGCAGGCTGCCACACAGGATCCTCCACCCAGACAGCCAAAACGGCAGCTGGCGATCCCCTCCGGATACATTTCTCTGATTGCCTGACAATCCGCCGGCAGGGCACTTTTGTCAATCCCATCCAGCAGGGGACTGCCTCCCCTGCAGCGGACATAAGCGATCTTTTTGATTCTCTTACCCATCTTGTCATCTCCCGGCAATCAATCATGTGTTTACAAGTTTTAATACTCGCGGTGGTTGAGCTGGCCCCAGAGCTTCTTGCTCTGCTCCATAGTCCAGGCATTGATGGCATCCTCATCGATTCCGACAAACTCTCTGTCCTTATAGAGAACTTTGCCGTTGATGATCGTGGTTCTGCAGTTTTTGCCCATCATACCGAAGATCATATGCCCGTCGATATTCTCATCAGAGAAAGGTGTGAAGGGCTTGTAATCCATGACGATCACATCTGCAGCCGCTCCTTCTTTCAGGATGCCGAGCGGTTTCTTGAAATATTTTGCCGCAATCTTGCGGTTGTTTTCAAAGAGCATTCCGGTTCCTTCCATCCATGCTACATTGGGCATGGCCGCATTGTGTCTCTGGATGATCAGAAATACCTTCAGGCTCTCGAGCATATCATGTGTATAGGCGTCTGTTCCCATACCTACCATGATTCCCCTGGCCATCATCTGGAGCACCGGCGCACAGCCTACCGCATTGCCCATGTTGGACTCCGGATTGTTGACTACCATCGTACCCGTCTCCTTGATGATCTCCATCTCCGCCGGACTCACATGGATACAGTGGCCAAGCAAAGTCTTTTCACCGAGCAGCCCATTATAGAGCAGGCGGTTGACCGGGCGGCAGCCGTAATTGCGCAGGCTGTCATAGACATCATTCATGCCCTCGGCAACATGAATGTGGAATCCGGTCATGCCGTTGTTGGCCTCGACCATTTTTTCAAATGTTTTGTCAGAAATCGTAAACAGGGCATGTCCGCCGAACATGGCTTTGATCATATCGTCATCTTCCCGGGCAGCCCATTTTGCAAAATCTGCGTTTTCCTGAATGCTCTGCAGCGTCTTTTCCTCGCCGTCTCTCTCGGAGACCTCATAGCAGAGGCAGGCACGCATCCCCAGTTCTTTGGCCACATCTTTGATGGCAAACAGGGAACCCGGGATCTCGCAGAAGCTGGCGTGATGGTCAAAAATGGTTGTTACCCCGTCCCTGATGCAGTCCAGAATCGTGGCATAGGCGCTGGCCCTGGTCCCATCCAGAGTCAGATGGCGGTCAATGTTCCACCAGGTTCCATCCAGAATCTCAAAGAAATTGGTGGGATTGTTGCCTGCAATCGACAGACCTCTTGCCAGACCGGAGTAAATATGTGTATGCGCGTTGATCAGTCCCGGCATGATAATGCCGCCCTTCGCATCCACAAACTCCGCATCCGGATAGGCCGCCTTCATCTCCTCCAGTGTTCCGACAGCCTTAATGACCTCCCCGTCAGTCACAACTGCACCGTCCTTCAGATAAGGAAAATCAGGATCCCTCGTAATCACCTGCCCATTACCTATCAATAACATGCTGCACCCTCCTTTCAACCTTCTCAGTATCCCATGTAAGCGGACACCCCGCGATCAGCAGTTTTTGTCCGACATATTCCAGATTATACTTTTCAATATTTCACGTCACAAGTTAATTGTCAGACGAATCTTTTTTTCATTTTATCACAAAAGCCTCTCAGATTCAAAACATAATGGGAGACAGGGGACGGTTCTCTGTCTCCCCCCCCTCACAAACCTGCAGGTTATGAAAAAGAAGCCTGAAATCCAGCATTTCGCTGGTTTTCAGACTTCTTTTTTACTACAAAAGGGGGGAGACGGAGAACCGTCCCCTGTCTCCCTACCAGAACCATCGGCTGAGCATTTTTTCAGCTTCTTTATGTCCTTGTCTTGAAGCTTTTTGATACCATTCTTTGGCTTTGGCTTTTGATTTGCTAACTCCAAGGCGGCCTTTTTCGTAGCATTGGCCCAGCACAAACTGGGCATCCGGATTGCCCGCCTGCGCTGCTTTTTCGAACCATTTCCAGGCTTCTTTGTCATCGTCTGGAATGGCTTTTTGTTTCACGCCGAGGGCGGTGAACCAGCGCGGCAGCCCGTTAACATAAAAGGAGCTATAGACAGCACCGAGTAGATACTGGGCTCCGTCATGCCCGGCTTCTGCGGCTTTTCGGCACCATACCAGCGCCTTCTTGGCATTTTCCTCTTCCTGTAAAGCTTTTAAATCCAGCTCGCTGTTAAAGCGATATAAGTCAGCCATCGGATG
>CAMMZE010000188.1 GCA_946529195.1 uncultured Lachnospiraceae bacterium | reverse complement strand
CGCAGAATATCCAGATGTCCGATAAACTTCACCGGTCCCTTTTTGGAAAAACGGATCCTAAGCTTCATAACAGACACCTCCTCCGTATACTCTGCAGCCGCATCCCGAGCATCCCTGTCTGCAGTTCGGCGTTACCTTTTCATCCAGTGCACGCTCATATTCTCTGCGCAAAAATGCCTTGGTTACGCCGGCATCAATGAAATCCCAGGGGAAGATCTCTTCCGCTCCGCGTTCTCTGTGCACATAAAAAGCGGGATCCATACCTGCCTTTTCAAAAGCCTGCACCCACAGATCGTTGCGGAAACACTCTGACCAGGAATCAAAGAGACAGCCGCTCTGATAGGCATTTACCAGCACCTCAGACAGCTTTCTGTCACCGCGCGCCATAATGCCTTCCAGCTCAGTCAGATGGAACTCGTGCCAGTTATAGCGGATACTGCGGTGGTTGAGGGACTCACGGATGCTGTTGCTTAAGTAACGCTGTTTGTCCCTGAACTCATCTTCCGTACACTGCCTGGACCACTGGAAAGGGGTAAAAGGCTTTGGCACGAAGAAAGAGGTGCTGACCACAATTTCTACGCGTTTGTTGCCGGGCCTGTCTTCCTTGGGAATGTCATAAAATTCCAGGGCGATTTTGTTGGCAAGATCTGCGATTCCAAAAATATCTTCCTGTGTTTCCGTCGGCTGACCCAGCATAAAATACAGTTTTACACGGTTCCAGCCGCCCCGGAAGGCATCTCCTGCTCCCTTGAGGATCACTTCCTCAGTAAGTCCCTTATTGATTACATCTCTGAGTCTCTGCGAACCGGCTTCCGGTGCAAATGTCAGGGAGCTCTTTCTGATATCCTGTACTTTGGACATAACATCCAGTGAAAAGGCATCGATACGCAGTGAAGGCAGAGAGATATTGATCTTCTTTTTCTCGCAGTAATCAATCAGAAAGTCTGTCAGTTCGGGAAGATCGGAATAATCACTGGAGCTTAAGGAACTCAGTGAGATCTCATCATGGCCTGTCGATGTCAGGATCTTGATTGCTTTATCCTTCAGGTATTCCAGGCTTCTCTCACGGTTGGGCCTGTATACCATTCCGGCCTGACAGAAGCGGCAGCCGCGGATGCAGCCTCTCTGGATTTCCAGTACAACACGGTCCTGGGTTACTTTGATAAAAGGGACCAGCGGTTTTTCCGGATAAATCACATGGCTCAGATCACTGACAACCTGTTTTTCGATCTTTTCAGGAATGCCATGAACAGCTGGCACAAAGCCTGCGATAGTACCATCTTCATGATAGCTGACATCATACAACTGAGGCACATAGATTCCGGGAATCTTCGCTGCCTTCTCCAGAAATGCCCGCCGGCTTTCTCCTGCCTTTTTGCAGGCCTTGTAGGTGTCCATGAGGTCATAATAGACGGTCTCTCCCTCACCGATATAAAACATATCGAAAAAGTCCGCAATCGGCTCCGGATTATATACGCAGGGACCGCCTCCGATCACGATCGGATCGTCCTCACTCCGCTCTATAGCATAAAGAGGAATACCGGAAAGATCGAGAACCTGCAGTATATTTGTATAGCACATCTCGTACTGCAGAGTAATCCCCAGAAAATCAAAGTCTTTGACCGGATCCTGGCTTTCCAGCGCAAAAAGCGGTATGTTCCTTTCACGCATGATCTTGTCCAGGTCTGTCCAGGGGGAATAAACACGCTCACAGGCAATGTCGTCGCGTGCATTCAGCAGATCATAGATGATCTGGATTCCCAGATAGGACATGCCGATTTCATAAACATCCGGAAAGCACATGGCAAACCGGATGTCTACAGACTCTTTATCCTTATATACCGCGTTGATCTCGTTTCCGAGATATCTGGCCGGTTTTTCAACGGCTAATAAAATATCGTCTGATAATGCAAGTTTTCTCATCATAAATTATTAAGCTTCCTTTTTGGTAAGCCGCACCACGATCTTTCCGCCATTGGGATCAATGATGAAGCCTTCTGTTCCATTAACAGGAGGAAGTTTCAGTACTTCTCCCATTTTCATAACACGCCTTCTGATCTGCGGATTGGCGCGTTTCATAGCCTCAAATGCCGCCTCATTGCTGAACAGCACAGATCTTGCAGGAGCATTATCCCCATTTCCGCGGAAAATGATGGGGCTCTTGATTGTTTCTCCGTCTTTCTCCTGCAGAACATAGGGGAAGATCAGATCCACTTTTTCCTGATACAGCTGGTTGGATATCTCAGCCTGACAGCTTTTGATCAGGGTTTCATCCGGCTCTGTTCCCAAAGCCCTGCGGCCTGCTTCCTGCTGGAAAAGGAGCATGGCCCGGATCAGTCTGGGATTTTCTACAGGAGCACGTCCTGAAGGGGCATTTTTCTTCTTGGCCAGTTTCACAATATCATACAGATAGATATCAGAGATCTGCCCATCGATTTCGAAGCGTGCCGCATTGCAGCCAAATGCATAAAATGACCCGAATACTCCGGGGTAATCCTTCTTTAAGACACGGATCACCCGGCAATTATATCCTTGCGTGCGAAGCGCTTCTCTTGCTGCATGTGCTCTCTGTTCTGTATCAAAAGCCAGAATATAATGGTCGCCTTCTTCTTTCAGGAATGGTGTTCCTGTCGGGATTGAGAAGAGAATATATACCTCTTTTCCTGCTAAAAACTTCCTGACACGCGACACATTCTGTTCCCGCTCTTCTCTCAGTCTCTGCCTGCGCTCTGTCTCAGAAGCCAGGGAGGCCAGATATTCCTGGGCAGCTTCATCTCCCTGGTCAGCAGCGCTGCGCATCCACTTTAATCCTTCCTCCTGCTGATCGGGATCCTGCAGATACAGATAGCCAAGATTGAACTGTGCCCCCATATCTCCTGCCTGGGCAGCAGATCTATACCAGTAAACAGCCTGCCCCAGATCCTGTTCTGCCGCAAGACTGCCTCTTTCAAAAATTGTTCCAAGGGTAAACTGTGCCAGTACATGACCGTTTTCTGCCGCTTTTCTCAGATATTGCAGAGCAGCAGCATCATTTCCTTCATCCTGGCATTCCAGTCCCATGCGGTAAAGCTGTTCAAGTTCCTCTTCATCCGGCACAGCAGCGCCGGAGAGCGCAGCGTCATCAGACGCCGCCATCTCCGGCTCCGTGAATTTTTCATTCTGTGCCTCAGAAGCAGGATCCTGTGAATTCTTCTTTTTGCCGAATCCAAAAAGTCCCAAATCCGCTTCCTCCTGCTATTTCATTTTGTAGTGTTACTTCTCGATGTCAACTTTTACTGCCTTAAATACCGTATCTTCTGCTTTTGCATCTTTCATGTCTGCGATGACACGAACCTG